>WFRC01000232.1 GCA_015486685.1 Caldifarciminota bacterium | reverse complement strand
GCCGATTAAAGATGTTATAGAGGAAGCAAAGAAATCCGAACTCGGAATAGTAAACATATACGATATGCCTCTTGAACTTTTGTTTATGATAATTTCTTCCATAAAAGAAAAGCCCCTCTTTAAGGATAAACTTGTATCGGGTATAAATATAGGAGAATTTCTTGATAAACTTTCCCAGATGAAATTTTCTGGTTTTTTGGTACTGAAAGAAGGGATAAAGTTTACCTTCGTGAAATATACGGATGGACTACCTTCCAGAATCTATATCGCAGGTAAAGGAGGAATGAATGTATCAACTGATGTTCTGAAAGAGTTGATGAGAAAAGAATCTGAGCATTTCCTTCTCAGTGCATATCAAGGAGCAGAAGAAGTTGAACAGGCCCACCCTGCCCTGGTTTCACTCTATACAAAGTTCATCAATAGTTTGATTGCTGCATTTACTGATACTGTGGGTAGCATACTTGTTCGAAAAACTTTATTCACATCCATTGAATTTAGCCAGCAGAAATTTGACATCCTATCTTCCCTTAAAATTGACGATGAAACAGGACTCCTCCCTGAAATAAGCACATCAGGCACCAAAGAAGAAATTACAAAGGCTTATGCCTATCTTGTAGATATATTTGTAGACGCCCTCTTTGGAATTTTAGGAAGGAGGGTAGACGATATTATTGTAGATGCAATAAAAGATTATAGATTTGCATTAAAAAGTGCAGGATTTTTTGAAAATTCAAAATTATCCAGACTGGATATATGAGTAAATGGATAAATGAGTTAAAAATCAACAAATGTGTTCGTGATGGTGATTTGTGAAAAACGAAATACTTCCGCATTCTGAATTCCGCATTCCGCATTATCTGTTACTTCCGCATTCTGAATTCCGCATTCCGCATTATCTATGATTCCTGGATTATATATTATCAGCACACCTATTGGGAATATGGGAGATATCGGTTTAAGGGCATTGGAAATATTGAAAAATGTAGATTTAATATACTGTGAAGATACAAGGAAAACAGGAAATCTGCTTCTTCATTATCAAATAAAGGCAAAAAAGGTCTCATATAATGAATATAATAGAGGAAAAAGAATCCCCGAAGTAATAAGAAACATTGAAGCAGGAAAGAAGGTTGCACTTGTTTGCGATTCCGGAACACCCTGTATATCTGACCCGGGTTACAAATTGGTTCAGGAAGTTATTAAACATAATCTGTTTTTCACACATATTCCGGGCCCATCTTCTGTAATTACGGGGCTTTTGCTTTCAGGAGCACCACCTGATAGATTTATATTTGAAGGTTTTTTGCCCAGAAAAAGTTCAAAGAGAAAAGGCATATTGGAAGATTTTAAAGAAGAATCAAGAACCGGAATATTTTTCGAATCACCGAAAAGGATAAGGAAAACACTTCTGGAGATGAAAGAAATTTTAGGGGAAAGGAAGGTATCTATTATTAAAGAAATGACGAAGTTTTATGAACAAACTATACGAGGGGATATATCTGAAATTATAAAGATACTGGATGAAAAACAAATAAAAGGTGAATTTATCATTGTTTTGTGGGGAAAAGGATGAAATACGATAAGGTCAGAAAGGTATTCAACCCATTAGCCCATTTAATGAAACGAATACCCCCTAATATAATTACACTTTCAGGGTTAATCATTACAATTATTGCCACTGTTGTTATAGGAAAGGGATATTTCAGATATGGAGGCATTATACTCATTTTTGGTGTACTTATGGATACAATTGATGGTACAGTTGCCCGTATTAGCAACAAAACTACAAAATTTGGTGCTTTTTTTGATTCTGCCCTTGACAGATACGAAGAAATTTGTATATTTATAGGTATAGGTTTTTTCTTAAAAAACGACCTCATCTTGATATTTTTTATTATAATGGGCACTTTTATGACAAGTTACCTGCGCGCAAGAGGGGAAGGATTAGGCATTGAAATAAAAGCAGGTCTATTCACGCGGGTAGAAAGGGCAATAATTTTGATAATAGGCCTTTTGATGGGGCATAAGTATATAATTTATGTCCTATGGCTGTTGGCTATTGGAACAAATTTTACAGCGTTACAGAGATTATATATAGGATATAAAAAATCAAAAAACAGGAGGTGAAGAATGGGTAAAGTAAGAGTAGCAATTATTGGCGTTGGAAACTGTGCATCTTCGTTGGTTCAAGGTGTTTATTACTATAGGAATGCAAAAGAAGATGAAAGAGTTCCAGGACTTATGCATGTAAATCTTGGTGGATACCATATAAATGACATTGAATTTGTAGCCGCCTTTGACATTGC
>WFRC01000231.1 GCA_015486685.1 Caldifarciminota bacterium | reverse complement strand
GGGTAAATATAGTTTCAGGTTCTGAGCTCAAAAAAATCGTGAGCCGTGAAAAAACATTTGTTCAGAGATTTAACCCTTTTCATCTACTATTTCTCCCCGTTCAAGAGTTGAAAAGTTAAGGATTTGAACTTTTCCAAATTTTTTTCATTTTATAGTTGACTTTTCTAATATTTTTTAGTATTTTTATAAAATGAAAAAAGTGAGGGAATATGTCAGGACATTCTAAATGGTCACAAATTAAAAGAAAGAAGGAAAAGACCGACCAGAAAAGGGGTCGTATATTTACACATTTGATAAGAGAAATTACGATAGCAGCGAGAGAGGGTGGTGGAGACCCGGAAAAGAATGCAAGGCTCAGGGCCGCTATTACCAATGCCAGGGCAGCAAATATGCCTCAGAGCAATATAGAAAAAGCAATTAAAAAAGGCACAGGCGAACTGCCCGGTGTAAATTATGAAGAGGTAATATACGAGGGATATGGCCCAAACGGTGTTGCAATACTTATTGAGGCAACCACAGATAACAAGAATAGGACTACCTCAGCAGTAAGGCATATATTTACAAGAAGGGGTGGGAATTTAGGCTCATCGGGTTGTGTATCCTGGATGTTTCACTCAAAGGGCTTGGTCCAGATTCCGAAGGATAATGTTGACGAAGATACAGTTATGGAGATAGCCTTAAATTCAGGGGCTGAAGATGTTCAAGACCAGGAAGATGTATACGAAATCATTACTGCCCCCGAAAGTGTAGAGAATGTGAAAACCGCATTTGAAGAAAAGGGTGTAAAAGTTTTATCAATAGAGACTACAAAAGTTCCGCAAACGAATGTCCACATTGAAGGTAATGCTGCCTTGAAACTTTTGAAACTTTTAGAAGAATTAGAGAACCTGGAAGATGTAAAAAATGTTTACTCAAATTTTGACATACCTGATTCTCTAATTATGGAGGCTTCAGAGGATTGATTGTGATGGGCATTGACCCGGGTTTAAGAAAAACAGGTTTTTCTGTCATTAAGGCAGAGAAATATTTAAAAGTCTTACAATACGGAGTAATTGAAGGTAAAGGCACTGCACTTTCGGAGAGAATTTATACAATCTATATATCCTTGAAGGAAATTTTAGAGAAATTTCGGCCTGAGGTATTATCTATAGAAAAGGTATTTTATGGTAAGAATGTTAGAACCTTAATGAATTTGAGTGAACTCAGAGGAGCAATTTTGGTGCTGTTCAAAGTACATTCTATCCCCGTATTTGAATATACCCCGCGAGAAATAAAGCAATCATTAACAGGTGCAGGCAGTGCGGCAAAGGTGCAGGTAGCCTATATGGTAAATAAAATTACAGGTATCCATGAAAGCATACCGCAGGATGCATCTGATGCCATAGCAGCCGGGATATGCTACTTAAATAGGAATTACAAAAATGATAGATAGAATTAAGGGAGAGATCATCCAGAAAACACCTGTTTCCGTTATTGTGGACTGTAATGGGATAGGATTTAATATCTTAATTCCCTTTTCTACCTATGAGAAGATGCCACAGACAGGGGTTGTAGAGATATATACCCAACTTATTGTAAAACAGGACGGATTTGAACTTTATGGATTTATTACAGAGGATGAGAGAGAGTTATTCAGGATGCTCAGGAAGGTTTCAGCCGTGGGTCCGAAGACAGCCTTATCTGTTCTGTCGACACTTGGGATTGATGCATTTAAGGATGCAGTTAAGGGTAAAGACATAAAACTACTGTCTTCTGTTAAGGGTGTGGGAAGAAAAACAGCAGAAAGGATTGTGGTGGATTTGAAGGATATTTTTGGTGAAGAAGAGATGAAAGCAAGCAGAATGGAAGCAGTAGACGGACTTATTGCCCTGGGATTTTCTCAAAAAGATGCATTCTCGTCAGTAATCAAGATACTCAAAGAGGACAGCAAACTTTCAACAGAAGAGATAATAAGGGAGGCACTGAGAAGAAGATGAATATTACAAGGCCTGAACCACTACCAGAAGAAAAAGAATTTGAAGATTCACTGAGACCCAAAAGGTTTGGTGACTTTATAGGGCAGGAAAAGATAAAAGAAAATCTTTCTGTATTTGTAGAAGCAGCGAAAAAGAGGGGAGAACCTCTTGACCATATTCTTTTCTTTGGTCCCCCCGGATTGGGAAAAACTACACTTGCATATATAATAGCCAACGAAATAGGTGTCAGTATAAAATCCATATCAGGACCTATCCTTGAAAAACCCAGAGACCTTGCAGGTATATTGACAAATCTTGAGAAGGGAGATGTGCTTTTTATTGATGAGATACACAGAATCAACAAAAGTGTTGAGGAATATCTCTATCCTGCTATGGAAGATTTTTCTCTGGATATAATGATTGACTCAGGTCCTAATGCCCGTTCATTAAAAATAAATTTGAACCCATTTACTTTAATAGGAGCAACAACCCGTTCAGGACTATTGACCTCTGCGTTGCGTTCAAGATTTGGATTTATTCCCAGAGTAAATTACTATGATTACAATGAATTATTTAAGATTGTCCTGCGCACTGCAAAAATATTGGGTGTTGGAATAGAGGAAGACGGAGCATGGGAGATTGCAATGAGGTCAAGGGGAACGCCGAGGATAGTAAACAGATTGGTCAGAAGGGTAAGAGACTATGCAGATGTAAAAGGTGAGGGAATAATCACAAAAGAAATTGCAGATTATGCCCTTGATATGCTTGAAGTTGATAAAGCGGGGCTTGACCCTATGGACAAATCTATTGTTTTAGCAATTATCGAAAAATTTCACGGAGGTCCCGTAGGGGTTTCTACGCTTGCCACAGCAGTGGGGGAGAAGGGAGAAACTATTGAAGAGGTATTTGAGCCATATTTAATACTTCAAGGATTTATCAAAAGGACGCAAAGAGGAAGAGAAGCCACTGAAATTGCTTACAGACATTTTAATATACCATTGCCAAAGGGAAAGAAGCTATTTTAGTCTAAAAATATCAATCAAATAAGGCACAACAGGATTTACATACAGGAAAAATATTATTATGAGAGACAAATCTACGAAGTGTTATTGCCTTTCCTGAGTTCCATATTTGGGTAAGAGAATTTTCTCCTACATCTCCTATGATATAATCAGGGCATATCTCCACCCTGCCGTCCTGCTTGATTGTCATACTTGTCCAGGGCATCTTGCATTTTCCCCTGTATGTTAAAAAGAAACTTGCATCCCTTTCGTAATATTTTTTTATTTCATTAAAGTTGAAATCCGGCTCAAACTCTACAATAATGGGGTATCTTTTTCCTTTTATTTTTGTGATTGCCTCTGCAATTTTTCCACCGTCAATCAAATGTTCGGGATTGAATACTGCGCCTTTCCAGTAATAGAGTTTATCGGGGAAAGTCTCCTCAGCAGCAAGAAAATCTTTCTTCGTTAAAAATAGGAGGTGTAAAAAACGAATTTGTTGGAAGCCATTTTCAATAGCAATTTCTATCATTTGTTCAAGATATGGGAGTAAATCTGTTGTGATAATTGTATACATTGTAAGAAACGGAGTTTGCTTATATCTTTCTGATTTAACCCTATTTAAGAGAGTAATATTATGCATTACCCTGTTGTAAGTGCCTTTAATACCTCTGAGTGTATCGTGAATTTCCTCAGGTCCGTCAATGGAGATTTTCAGCCTTTCTACATTGTTAGTTACGGGTAGCAAATGTTTGTCAATCAATGTTCCGTTTGTTGTCATAGTTGTTGAGAGTCTTTTCTTTCTCAAATAATCAAGGATTTTATCTATACCATTGTATAAAAGTGGTTCTCCACCGGAGATAGAAACTCTTGGTTTCCATTTTGATATTTCATCTATCAATTTTATCCAATTATCTACCTCCAATTCATTATGTTCCAGTTTTATATGTTTCAAGAAACATACCTCACAATTAAGATTGCACCTCTCGGTAAGATAAAGCATTACTGCCTCTGGTGGTGGAGAATGATATCTCATAATTCTGCTAAATTTTTTTGAGAATGTACCCGTAATCCTCCTTTTGAATAGAGATGGAAGGTTCCCGGGGTTTTCTTTAACCCTTTGATATAGGTGTTTAAACCTTTTTGAAAGCATATAAAAGATACCCTCCTACAAAGGTTGTAACCAAAATTTTATAATAGATGTTATATCTTATCCCAATAAAGAAAAATGCCAGAACAGATAGGGTTATAACACAGATATCAAGAAATTTATATCTCACGGGCTCAAATCTCTGCGTAACAACATATGAGAGTAGCGCCAGAATAAAATACGAAATCAGCGTGGAAAATGCTGCTGCTGTTATTCCATAGCGAGGTATGAATAAAATATCAATCAATATATTGAGTAAAAATGGAAATATTGCTATAACAGCGAGATATCGAGTTTTTTCTTTTATGTATAAGCCTGCGCTAAATATATCCGACATCCCATATAAGAGGTATGAAAATGCGATAATAGGAACAATCGTTGAGCCCTGAAAATATTTCACGGCAACAAATGATTTAAATATCTCTTTCGCGAACAAAGATAATATAAACCAACCAAACAATCCTGCAATAAAAAATTTATTGAGTATTTTACCCTGATTTTTTCCATCCTTTTGAGTAAAGAAATAGGGTGTCCAGGAGAACCTGAAACTATTTACATATAGAGAAATTACTGCACCAATTTGATAGCCAACTGTATAAATGCCCGTGAGATTAAATCCCCTGATGCATTTCAAAATGTATCTGTCGGTAAGGTCCAGGGAAAACATCATTAGAAGCACAGGCAGTAAAGGAAGAGCATAGGTTGACATACTTTTTAACAACTTGTAATCTATTTTTCCGATAGAATGGAGAAGAGGAAAAAGCATTATCAATGATGCAACTATCACTGTAATAAAATCTCCGTAAAGAATGCCCATAACGCCTTTTTTAAGCACTACAACAAAGTATATATTCAATCCTATATTCAACAAAAATCTTGTGATATTGTAAGCCGTATATTTTACAGATTGAAATTTTATTCTCATAAGGATTAGAGGAACAGATATAAGATTTTCCCAGAAGAGAATTCCTGCACTTAAATAGAATATATTTTTATATTGCGTACCTCCCAAAAATCCTCGGGCAAGCACTGGAGAAACCAGAAAAACTATAATAGAAAGGGCACTTCCAAAAAGAATTCTGAATGTGATAAAGGTCGAAAGCACATCTTTTTTTTCGTACTCTCCCTTTGTAAAAAATCTCATAAATGCATCATTTAGCCCCATTGAATACAGAAGCATCATCAATGCAATATAAAGATATGTAATGCTTAAAATACCATATTCCGAAGGGAGCAGCATTCTTGTATAAACAGGGATAAGAAAAAATCCTATTGCCTTTCTTGCCCCGAGTCCAATGCCGTAAATAACCGAATGTTTAAATATCTTATTTTTGACCATCTAAATTTATAGCATAGGTATCCCTGAAGATGCCTGTTGCTCCCATACTCTCCTTAAATCTTGCAAGCCCAAAATTTGGCACCATATTCAGGGTAAATGTGCCCAGGTCAAGATATTGATATCCCTTATTCCATCCCCATTCAAGCACTTCTTTGAAGAGCAAATTCAAGGGCCTTAAAAATTGATATTTTTCTTTGTGGCTTATATAAAATGCCAATAAAGTGGTTTTGTTTGCAACAAATATTACGGTTCCACTTACCATTATATTATTATAATATGCAGCGAATAAAATAATTCTCTTCGGAAAGAGTTTTTTTAGCCTTATCAGTTCTTGCAATGTGTGTGTGGGTTTTACATTGTGTCTCATCCCTAAATTATTCTTTAATATTGAATAAAATGTTTCTACATCATCTGATTGTTTAACCTTTATGCCTTCTCTTTCTGCCTTTCTTGCCGCTGTTCTTGCCTCGGGTTTGAATATTTTGAATGGTTCACCTGTTAATGGAATATAACCCGAAAGTTCTCTTTTCTTTAGATAAAATCCCGTTTTCAATAAGCAAAATGGAATATAATCTGTGGGTTTTGTGTAATATATAATAGGAGGCAGTGTCATTTCAATTCCTTTTATATTTTTTTTCTTGCAATATTTAACTAATGTATCTACCATTTCCATTGCCTTATTCAGGGTTAAATTTTTCAGATGGACAAAACTTCCATATGATGCACCCGGATGAGAAACCAATCTGTGGTTTACAATAGCCGCAGGGAAGACACTTAGAACTTTGTTCTTCTCCCTGAATATAAAACTGCTGTCCTGAAATTTTCCTTTGCGGTGATATGAAAGGAACTTCCTCGAATGAAATATAGTCCCATTAGTCGCATTTTCTACAAAATTTTCCCACTCTTCCGAGGACGCTGTTGGGTATTTTAATATTTTTATGTTATCCATACTCTCAGTATAATAAATCTACTTTATATGTCAAATTTTTTTTGGATAAAATATGGAAAATATTCGTTTTTCCAAATAAGTTTTAATAAATTTGTTGACATTTAGTAAATTTTTTTTAATATTACCAGGGCGCTATCGTCTAGCCAGGTTTAGGACATATGGTTCTCAGCCATAAAACCGGGGTTCGAATCCCCGTAGCGCTATATTAAATGGAGGTTTAAATGATTTTTCTTATATGGACAATCCTTGTGCCTTCTGTTTTTATTGGCAGAGATGTGTATACTAAATTGCAGAAGCAAAACAATGTAAAGGTGTGGGTATTTTTTAAGGATAAAGGTGTACCATCCGAAAGTTTAAGTGTATATTTGGATAGTGTAAAAAACAGTCTGGATTCGCTGGCGATAATAAGGCGGGAGCATGCGAAAGAGGAGGGTGCATTGAGTAGCATTGTTGATACGACAGACCTGCCTGTAAATCCAAAATATATACAAAAATTAAAGGATATTGGGATGGAAATCCATTATCCATCTAAATGGCTTAATGCAGTAAGTGGGTGGGTTTCAGACACAGTGCTAGATTCCATACAGAAATTACCCTTTGTTTCATCTGTTTACACTGTAAAAAAAGGAAAGGCAATAGTCCCGCCAGGAAAACCTGTGAAAAATATAAAGGGAAGGATGAACTATGGTCTGGATAGCACTCAAATCAGGTCTATGCATATTGATTCCCTTCAAACACTCGGGTATTACGGTTCGGGTGTAAGAATAGGTATATTTGATACAGGGTTTGAGAAAGGGCATGAATGCTTAAAACATAT
>WFRC01000230.1 GCA_015486685.1 Caldifarciminota bacterium | reverse complement strand
GCCTCGATGAGCTTAAATATTTCGTTTTTATTAACAGGAGGCACAATTTTATCTTTTATTATAACCTCACTGTTGTTTAGAGCGATAAATGCTTTGTTGTATAGCCTTCTTTTCTTTACTATATTTCTTATCTTTTTAATGAATTTAGCATCTTTTAAATCATTTTTCTCATACGGAATTTCCTCTAAGCGTAATGATCTAATGCTGCCACTTTCTATTTCAGCTTCTGCAATTCTTATAAATTCATCTGTTATGCTAATCCCTGTATATTTTCTCATTTTCACTCCTGTTTGTAATAGTTTACAAGATAAATTGTTTTTTGCAAAATGGTTCCGGTACTTGTTTCAATTTTTACTTCAATATAGTAGGGCGGGTCTTGTGAGGTATCTGTTTTTTGGGAAATAATTTTAAAATCTTTTATCACTCCTTTTTCGAGCCCAACAGGGAAAACTTGTCCGTTTCTTTTAAATAAAGAATTTGCTGTATTTGAATCATCAATTTCATAGCTATAGGATATCGTAGAAGGGTTCTTGCCATCTTTATCTGCCTGCTGATATGTAAAAGTTATTTTATAAGGGTTTCCTGTCGTTATTGTTATGCTTCCTGAATTTGCTTGCCTTACTCTTCTTTCGAAATCTTGCATTATTAAATTTGCATAGTATTGCCCTTTTACATCTCTTGTGCCGTATATCTGTGCTTGAATTGACTGATTTAATAAGGTTACAAGAGGGATTGCGAGAATTGCAATCACGGCAATAACAACTGCTTCTTCAAGTATTGTAAATCCTTTTCTTTTTTTAAAGTCCGAGGTTTTTTCCATTGGATTTGTCCTCTCTTAAAAAATTGCATTCCATTTTTATAATGGGCTTGCTTGTATCTGACATAAGGTATATATCTACTTCAATGTATTTAATGTACTCATCGTTTTGTTCTGTTGGGTTTTGTTGTCCGTCTGGTGTGGTTGAGGGGACTGTATACTTGTAGCCAAAATGTTGGTACGGCGAAGGAAATTGAGTAACGGAGGAAGAAGTAGATATGCTGTCTATTCCATCTTTATCAAGCTTTTTAAGATATTCTATTTTATCTGAGGCAAGCTGCGCCGCAATTTCGATATTAGAAGTGGTATTAGTATTTTTCAAACTGTTTGAATAAAGCTTTGCTGCCCATAAAAGCGTTATACCGATAAGTGCAATGGAAACAGCCGCTTCTATTAAGGAAGTGCCTTTTCTTTTTCTAAATCGCATTTAATATTCCTCCCTGAAAGTACCAGGAAAAACCTTATTAACGTCGCCGTTAAGTGAAATAAAATGGGGAGGGGGATTTGTGTAGTAGTCAGTTACATAATTCATTGTTGTTCCATCAGATAAATCCCCTCCTAAATTCCCCTGGGGATTTTTTTCGACAACTTCTCCGTCGAATTCACCATAACTTGAAGTATAATTGCCAAACCACCATCCGGTATCGTATTGCATTTTAATATCGCCAACCGTGTAGATAAAGCCGTGTAGGTAGAGCGTCGTATTATCATCATAAGAATGGTCAAATTTAAAAGTAGCAGTACCTATGCCAAGATGAACAAGAATTGGGTAGACTGAATTGTTGTCATTACTATTTTCAGCACCATACCAGTTTGTATCGTTTCCATCGGCGGGTCCCATTTTATCGAAGACAACGTTTTTTGCATCTGTGATAACGGAAAGATGGTAAGATTTATTGTATATATTTACAAAACTTACTGTGAGAGTAGCATTTTTATTTTTAGTGTGTATGAAAATAACTTTTCCTAAATCTCCTGATTGTATAGTATAGGTTGGCTTCTTTCCTTTCTTTGTCACGACTTTTTCAAAGGCAGAGCCGTTGGCGTAAGAATAAAAGCTTGGGTCAGGGTAAGGGGCAGTTCCGGACTGAGCATTATATTTGTATAAATTATTATCATATATGTAATTATAAAAATAAGAATCATCAGCTATACCGTCTCTTCCACCTGTTGATGTAAATAAGCAATATTTGAAAGCATCACTTGAACCACCTGCTTGAATTGAAGCAAAAATCTTTCTCGAAATTTCTCCTACAGTGCCTACCGACTCTATATACGCACTGCCGCCATAACCTGAATCGTCGGGCGTATGATAAGTTGTTGCGTAAGTTCCGATATTCGAAACATTATTTGTTATTGAATCACTGTCATTATAAGTAGTTGTGCCATTGTTTATATTGAAAATCATTTGGTTTACGCCTATACCTGCTATATAAAGTGCTTGTTCTCTTTGATAAATTTCCGTTTCTTCTTGAGCATGATAACGCAGGCGAGTTGTGTAGCTATTCGCAAAAACAGCCATAATAATTGCAATAATAATTACTACAATAATGAGTGCCTGCCCTTTTCTTTTTTTCATATTATTACTTATTATATACAACTTATTTTTGTAGGCAAATATACGAATTGCCTCATCAAAGATACTACGATCTTTGTCAAGAGGAAAAACATAAGTTTTTATCCTTTATTTTGTCTCTTTTATCGGGATCTATGTCAAGGTGTTTGTACTGGGACTTATTTAGGTATATT
>WFRC01000229.1 GCA_015486685.1 Caldifarciminota bacterium | reverse complement strand
TATCTAACCAGTACCAGTATCTCATATGATTTATAAGAAATGCAGGTAATATTAAAAAAAATCCCAGAGCAGAAAGTATAATAATGTATCGTTTCATCCTTTTGAATACAAAGCCGATGGGGATTATAAGCAAAGGAAGTATTGGCAACAGGAACCGGGGTCCAAATTGAAATCCACTATCCCATGGTTCAAATTTTGCATGTAGAAAGATATAGAATAAGATTACAAAAAAGAATAAAAGGGAAAGTGTCCTTAATCTTCTAAAAAATTTAGGAAACGCCCATAGCGATAGGATTGAAATTGGTGCAAAAAAAATAAGCCCATGTCGCGGGGAAAATAAAAGTCCGTATAATCCCCAAAAAAAGTTTGCGTTAAATTTATCTGTGTATCCTGTTCTAAAAATACTCCCAAACGCAATTTTATTATAATACAGTACATATGCAAAAAATGGCAATAAAATGAGAATGAATAATATAGAATCCCTTAAAAATTCTGTTCTATTCTTTCTTATCATAAAGAGAAACATTAGAAATAATGGCAATATTATGAAAGGCGTATATCTTATATTTACAGCAAGCCCATATGAAATTCCTGAAAAAATAATAAATTTCTTTTTTAAGTGTTTGGAGTATAAAAAGATATAGAAGATTGATAATAAAATGAAAAAAGAAGTTTCTACAATATCATAACTACCTCTTGCCATTATAGCTGCAAATGTAGAGAAGCCATAGATGAGTGAAAGTAGAAAAGAAATTTTTGGGCTAAATTTTAAATGAATTCCGAAAATAAATATAAGTAAGCAGGTAAGAGAAGTAAATATTGCACTTAAAAAAGAACATAAAAATTCCTCTGTTTCATCTTCACGACTTTTTCCCATCAATTTTCCCATATAATAAAGTGGAACCATTAAAACGCTCTGTCCTATAAGCCATTTTGTATAATAACGATTTTTTCTTTTAATTGTATCTCTTCCAATTTTATCAAGGGAATGATAGGTATATATATGGTGATGAAGGATAATTCCATCTTTTGTAAGTTGGTACCTTATAGCGGTATCAGGGTTATATATATGCCCTGGTTGGAGTATTGAGTATATAGATAGAAAAAAAAGAAAGATAAGGAAATAGAATTTATATTCCGATTTGTGGTTTAATAAATATCTCTTTTCCCTGTTATCCATAATATTCGCTTATCCTTTTATAATTGGCACTATTTAGTATATCCTTTCCATTTAGAAACATTTCATATATGATAGAATATTCTGTATGGCCTTTACTGAAATCCTTAAAAATAATTTTATATCCTTTATCCACAAATTTTTCTTTATCTATGTATTTTTTACCACCCACACCAGATAGATAGGTATTACATCCTGTGAGTTCAAGGAGTTTTAATATCCTTTTATCCTTTTTTTCTTTGATATCAAATGCGCTTGAAAACAATAATTTCTTTTTTATTCCGAGATAATCCATTATAAATCGTATAAACCTTATGTTTAACTCCGCAAGATATTTATAGTTTTGTTTATATATGATTTCTATATTCGGATAAATTTCTTGAAAATGAGGAAAGCCTCTGAAATAATGTTTTAGTGTTCTGATATGTTTTTTCTGCCAGCGAACAGAATTATCAATTTCTGCTTCATTAATTTTCTGGGGATATTTACCCTTTTTCTTTACGGGAACAGAAAGCCATAATCCTTGCTCAAATGGAAGTTTTGTCCTTTGTGTATATGACCTTGTCCCTAACTGGACATCATCAAGGATTACAAAGATATCTGCCTCAAACATTTTCTTGAAAAATCCTGTCCAGGGGAGAAAATTTGGTTGATGAGCAGAAAGGATTAAACTTCTCTCCATCTCTTGATATAGAAACCTTCAGCAAATTTCACATTTGCCTGGGTTCCTCTGACTATTGCGAGGGATTTAATGAAATTTTCCTGTATATATGCCTTTTTCCCCTGGGATTGATAAAATTTCAATGCCTTAATCTTTTTCTCAACATAAGATGCTTTTAACGGAATAAATAGATTGATGATACTTTTTTCTTGATTCCAGATTTCTTCATAGGAAATAATATTTGCATTTCTGAAGAATGCCCTCATTGCTTCCTGGTATATAACAATATGGTCTTGATGAATATCATATTGGTGAGGTATAAAGACTGCATCAGGTTTAATTGAATCTTTTATTTTAATCATTTCTTCTAATATGCTCTGACGGAGCGAATGAAATCTTCTAACAGGGAAATCCAGAATTGTAATATTCTTTTCTAAAACACCAAGATAAGAAAGCACTTTATGTGATTCTTCTATAAGGATATCTCTGGGAAATTTTACAGGAACAGATTCTCTTGCAATGGAAAATGCACAATAAAATACATTATTACCATCTTCTAAGAATTTTACAATACTCCCTCCCATTGCAATCTCTACATCATCTGTATGGGGTGAAATCAGTAGTATTTTTTTGCCCGTTATTTCCATTTTCTCCATCCTCCTTTCTGTATAAAATATGTTTATCTCCTACTGCTAACCGCTTCCCGCCAAATAATAATGCGGAACTGATAATGCGGAATTGTCTCGTAAGGCGTAAATCATAATTCGTTAATTGTAAAAACAACAAATAACTGCTTGTTTCAGCGTCTCTCTTTTTTTTTATTGTAGGAGGGGCTTCCCAGCCCCGATTAAATTTTATCGGCGTTAGGAAACGTTTCCAACATTTGCACGGTTAAAACCGTGCCTACATTAACAACGCATTCACACGATGAATACGCTCCATACTCCCAGATAAACTGGGAAGTAAACACGCTGACAGCCTACCGCTGACCGCTTACTGCCAAAAATAATGCAAAAGTATATCGTTAATCGTAAGCCGTTAATTGTAAAAACTACGCTTATTTTATCCAACATCTAACATCCAATCTATCTTCTTACGCTTTACGTTCTTTTCTTTTGCTCTCGGCTGCCTTTCTCATCGGGGCTGGGAAGCCCCTCCTGCATCAATCTGGCAAATATCCTTTTAGCGCGGTTAGCGGCAAGCGGATAGCGGTAAGCGTCTTTCTGTCATCGGCTTACGGCCGTCTTTATCATTTTTCAACTCAATAAACTCATTTACCCATCTACTCATTCATCCATCTACTAATCTCTTTCTCAAGCTTAACCTTAACCTATCTTTTTGCCTGTACTCAATATCTTCATCCTCCATTCTTCATCCTCCCTCCTTCATCCTTCTTTCCTTTCTTTGTTTTCCATACCCCATACCCCATCAACTATACCCTATTTATACTAAGCACGAAGCACTACGCACAAGGCACTATGCCTCATTCACCCATCAATTCTTTATAGATTCCTTCTATCTTTTTCTTATATTTCTCCATTGATAGATATTCCACCACAGCCCTTATTGCATTTTTACTGAAAAATTTGAGATTGTCAAGGATTTTTTTTAGTTTCTTTTCATCAGGGCGTTCAGGATTAAATATTATGCCGCATTTATATTCTTCTATTACAATTTTTGCACCCCCTGAATATTGTGAAACAATTACAGGCATACCTGATGCAAGATATTCCCCCAATTTTGCAGATATAGAGATTTCTATTCCCGGATTTTTGGATTCTAACAGTAAACCAATTTTACATTTTCTTAAATATTCTGGCACATTCTTGTGTAAAACATAATCAATATGGGCATATCTTGAAAGTTCACCTAATTTATTTTTTAATTTGTTTTGAGAATATGATGTTAATATCAAAATTTTTGGGGGTATATTTATTTTAATGAGTTGTTCCATCAAGATTTTAATATTCTCTATATCCTGCTCGTTGCTAAATGTCCCAAGATGACACAGGGTGTATATTTTCTTTTCATTGGAAGGATAAAATTTATTTACATCCACAACAGGAGGGATAAACTCTATTTTTCCCATTTCTTTAGTTTCTTTAAGATGTGGTTCTGATACAACTAAAATAAAATTTGCCTCTTTGATAATAAATCTTTCAATTATTTTCCATATCTTATAGGAAAAACTTTTTTCTCCCCATATTTTAGATGTAATCCCATCTTCTGGATATTTTCCTGGTAATGTTCCAATATATTTTATCCCGACTATTTTTTTGAGTATGAGTGTCAGTAATCCTGCGGGATAGTTTCTAAAATGAATAAAATCAGGGGAATAAAATAAATATGAGATTACAAGATAGGGAAGAGCGTTCAAAATAAACGGTAGCAGGTAGAAAACTGAAAGATAGAAATTTTTTGACCTTAATGGAAAGAATACAGGAATTCTTATTACCTTTATTCCATCTACTTCGTTGTATCTATATCTAAGGTAATCTTTTAATCTTAAAAAAGATACAATGAGATATTGATAATCCTTTTCAGGGAGCAATCTTAATAAATATTTCTCAAAATATGAATCCTTTCCAGAATATTCTAATGCAGTAATGAGTAATACCTTTTTCATATTTTCTTCTTAAATATAATAAATGTAATTAATCCACCAATGATATAAGACACAGAAGATGCGACTGCTCCACCATTTATGTGCCAGAGCGGTATAAGCCATATATCCAGTAGGATGTTTATAATTAGGGTAGGTGCTGTAAAATAAATTAAAAAAACAGGCTTCCCTTCTCCCAAAAAATGCATAAATATTACTCTTGCAGTGCCCCAGAAAACAAGACCGGGGAGGAGAATTAAGAATGGAACAACAGAAGGGATAAAAGCTTTGCCATAGAATATAGGTATAAGATACCACCCTGAAATTCCCAGTATAATTGCTGAAAATAACATTATGATAAAGGAATTTCGGACAATTTTTGCACTATTGATATCTTTATTTTCTGCCTTCAATGGAAAAAACGGTAGATTTATTGCATAGGGTATTATCCATAGCAATTCACCTATGCCCACAGAAATAGAATATAATCCCAATCCTTTATCCATAAGGAAATATCCCACAAGCCAGAAATCAAGCCTTTGATTAAGCATAAGCAGTAAATCTCCAATATGACTTTTAATCCCATATTTTAGGTTTTTTTTAAGCAAATTCCAGTTAATATGAATATTCCAGTTAGATATTCTTAAAACAGATATAATAAATAGTATAGCAATAAAGGATTCCGAAAACAGATGTGATTTTAATGCTCCTTTTACTCCTTGAGAAAGGATATATATTAGAATGAAAAGAAGGATAAATTTCAGGAGGCTTCTTAGCCCATCAATTATGTTATATGAAAAAAATTTCTTTTTCCCTCTAATGATATTTGAAAATAGAATTATACATAAATAAATTGGGAACAAAATAAGAGAAAGATACATAAATGAGATATTCCCATTCAGATATGTTTTTACATACCAGAACCTGAAAGGCAAAAAGAATATCAGAAATAGAGGGGTTACAATCAGAATGAAAATTAGAGAATTTCCTGCAATTTCATCGATATTTTCCTTTTTTGCAGAGAAGAATACATTTGCAGTTCCTAAACCAGATTTCGCAATATATGCAAGAAAACCAGGGAGTAGTAGCAGCGCTGTGAGCATTCCTTTGCCCTCAGGTCCTAAAATTCTTGCTACCAAAATACTGGCTAAAACTCCAAAGATAAGCTTAATTATTGATGTAATAAGTGTGTATATGCTTGTTCTTAAAATCATAAGAATTTTCTTAACCAGTATTCCAGAATTAGAAGTGTCCAGATTTTTTTTGGATTTTCTTTTCCTTTTTCAAATTTGTTAATAGTCTGCACTATTTTTTCCTGCCTTAAGTAATCTGATATTTTATTTTTCTGTTTCATTTGCGTAAGAATTGCATTTTCCTTAAACCAGAATTTCAGAGGGAGGAGAAATGCGTGCTTCTTTCTGTAAATAATATTTTTTGGCAGGTATTTTTCTGCAATCTTTTTTAGAATATATTTGGTGTTAAAATTTTTAATCTTCAGATGCGATGGAACCCTTGCTATGAATTCTACAACCCTGTGGTCAAGCAGTGGGACACGCGCTTCTAATGAATGTGCCATACTCATCCTATCCACCTTCATCAGTATGTCATCTACAAGCCAGGTTTTTAGATCTGTTTTAATCAACGAGGAAAGTGCATCTTTTTCTTTGTATTGTCTTCTTCTGTCATATATGTTGTGAGAAAAGTTCGGTTTAAGTAAATGTTTAACCTCTTTGTACGTAAATCCTGCTGTCCAATCTACATTTCTCTCAATATCATTTTTTTTTGAGGTCAATAATCTTTTAGGGTAATATGGTAAATGTGTGGCAATTTTATTGATGAGTGGCATCTCAAGGATTTCTGCATGGTGAAGTCTATCTGCAATCAAACTTAATATATATCGTGGATAACCTGCAAAATTTTCATCTCCACCTTCACCTGTTAAAGCAACTATGACATATTCCCTTGCAAGTTTTGAAATGAGATATGTAGGTAAGGCAGCGGGGTCGGCAATAGGCTCAT
>WFRC01000228.1 GCA_015486685.1 Caldifarciminota bacterium | reverse complement strand
GGGATAAAGGGAGGGTGTCTTTTGTTTCTTGAGTTTTGTAATTTGTACGACTGACCCCGCTGAAATTGAAGGTTGAAAGTTTAAGGTTCAAAGTAAAAAACAACAAAGTAAACGAAATAAACAAAAACAGACGAAAGGAACGAAAACAACGAAACCAACGAGACAAATTTATCCCGTGAAATGTGAAACTATTTCACTGGGACGAGATTTTTCCCTTGACAAAAATATAAAACTTTTTATGTTATACTATGAAAAGAGATAAAGATAAAATGCCCGAAGATAAGCAGTGGCACCATCCTGGTGGTAAACTCAGAGAACTTGGCCCAGAAAAACTCACAGATGCTGAACTCCTTTCAATTATTATCTCCACAGGAACAAAAGGAAAATCCGCAGAAGATATCGCCAAAGAAATACTTGAAAAATTTGGTTCGTTTAAGGGATTGGCGAATCAACCCCTTGAAAAATTCTTAAAAATTAAAGGAATAGGGGATGTGAAGATTATTCGTATTGCCGCTGCTTTTGAGATGGCAAGAAGGATTGTGAAAGAAATCTTAAAGGATTATGAAAAAAATACTTGACAATGATACTATATATAGTATTATTATGGTAGACTATCCGGATAAAAAATAGAAGATGGCAACAATATTAAAAATCATAGAAAGAATGTTGCGGTTGCCACCAGAGATGAGATTTGAAGATGTGATAAAAGTGCTTAAGCACTTTGGATGGAGACTCAAAAATGTAATTGGCAGTCATTTTACTTACTATAAAAGTGGTTATATGCCTTTTACTGTAGTAAAGCATAAAAACAAGGTTAAAAGAGGATATATAAAGAAAGCAATAGACAGATTAAATCTGGAGGAATGGTATGAAAAACATAAAAAATAAAAAAGAACTGCTCAAATATTATATGGAACTTCCCTATTCTATCAGGATTGTCCCTGAGGAAGCAGGGGGTTATTTTGCAGAGGTAGAAGAACTTCCCGGATGTATGACCCAGGGGGATACAATTGAAGAGGTGATGAAAAATATAGAAGAAGCAAAAGAGTGCTGGCTTACAGTTTCAATAGATGAAGGGCTTGAAATTCCAAAACCAAAAGAAATGGAAGAATACAGCGGAAAATTTCTGGTAAGGATACCCAAATCCCTTCACAGGAGACTTGCAAATCTTGCAGAAAAGGAAGGTATTAGCCTTAATCAAATGGTTGTATCTCTACTTTCGGAGAAAATTGCTGTAAAAGAAATCAGGTATGAAAAAGCGGCTGAGAAAGAAAGTAATGAATGGAATATACCCAGATATCCTGCTGCAAAATCTTATTTTGAAGAATCCTTAAAAATTAAGGTTTCGGAAAAACTGCCTATTTATAGGGCTAAAAAACAAAGGAGAACAGGTTGAGTGCTAAAAAAATTTCAAAGAAAGGGTATGAAAATTTTATAAATGGTTTGACCTTAAAGGAGATAAAAATTGTCTCCTGCTCAGCAGAGGTTAAGGAGAATTTTTCTACCCCTGCAAATTTGAAATTAACAGAACATACAAAATATGTTAAAAAAAGTGGTAGATTCATTGCGTATATTGAATATAAACTTGAGGGCATTAAAAAAGGAGAAAAGAAAAAGGGATTTGAGGTTAAAGTGGAATATAAAGTGAGTTATGATACAGAAATTCCAATTACAAATGAGATATTTAAGATATTTTCTCAAACAAGCCTTAGACTTCACACTTGGCCATATTTCCGAGAGATTGTCAATGAAATGACAATACGAATGGGACTTCCTCCTCTGGTGCTTGATGTATTAAAAGTCAAATAATTGATGAAAAGCAAGATTAAAGGCAAATCTGCAAAAATTCCCAGTCCATTTGGCACAATAGACCATAAAACAGAGAGAAGTGGTGTTGCTGTTCTGATGCACTGGATGCGAAATATTATTGAGGGAAAAGGGATAGATTTAGGACTCCCTGATGTGGAAACTTCAGGAGAAGACAGAAAAATGCCCGATACTGTCATTTATGAGTCGCGAAGGAGCAAAAATATTCTCTGCGTGATTGAGGCAAAACCGCCATATTTTGATATATTCAATGAAGAAGAACTTAAAGAGCCTGCAAGGAAAAAGGCTACCACAAGGAAAGCGAAATATTTTGCCCTGACGAATTTCAAGACTTTAATCTGGTATAATACAGAAAAAGCCAATGCGACTTTGCCTGAAGAGGAACAGATTGTTGAAAAATATTCACTTTCAGAAATTGAAAACCTTGATAATCTTGAGGATTCAAGATTCAGAGAACCTATAAAAAGAGAACTTGAGCAATTTCTTATTAAACTATATTCTGTTTATACAGGAAAGGAAGAAGAGCCAAAACAGGCAATAGACGAATTTCTTGTATTCAGACTTCAGCAAGAGATAAAAGTCCTTTCTGCATACTATAGAAGTATTATAGAAGATAGATACCATAAAGATAATGATTTTGCCTTTCAACTAACAAACTGGTTTAATGAACAGGGATGGACATTTGTTGGTCAATCTCAGGATTTTAACAAGGTAGCAAGGCAAACCGCATATTTACTTGTAAACAAGATTTTATTCTATAATCTCTTACAGACAAAAAGACCTGATGAACTTGCTCCACTTAATATACCAGAAGGTCTATTGAAAGGTGGTCAACTTAAAAAGATACTTCAGAGTTTCTTTGATGAGGTGCTGGAAAATATAGATTATGAAACTATTTTTACCACTGATTTCATTGACAATATTGCCTTTCCTGATGTAAAAGAGATTATAAGAGAGGTAAAAAAACTGGTCAGTATCTTAAAGCAATATGACTTTTCTGAAATTGGTTATGATGTTATTGGAAAAATTTTTGAACAACTTATTCCACAGGAAGAAAGGCATCTCCTTGGGCAGTATTTTACCCATTCCGATGTAGTGGATTTGATATTAAAATTCTGTCTCCATCACGAGGATGACAAAATTTTTGACCCTGCTTGCGGTTCAGGAACATTCCTTGTCAGGGCATATCAGCATAAGAAGATAATGAACCAGAGCAAAAAACACCAACCAATATTAGATACATTATGGGGAAATGATATAGCAAAATTCCCTGCAACGCTTACTACCATAAACCTTGCCATTAATGACCTTTCTGTTGATGAGAACTATCCTAACATATTACAGGAAGATTTTTTTGACCTCCTTGTTGGAGAAGAGGGATTTACCCCTGCAAAGTGGAGAAAGAAAAGGGCAATCACACTGGGAAAGGAAGAAAAAGAAATAACCCATCCCAGATGGTTTAATGCTGTTGTAGGCAACCCACCCTATATAAGACAGGAAGAAGGCGAAGAAAAAGAGAAATGGTATCGTGCTTTGGTTGATTTAAGAGGAAACAAAATTGCTAATATCACCAAAAGGGCAGGCATTCATACCTATTTCTTTGTTCATGGAACAAAATTCTTAAAAGATGGTGGATATTTTGGTTTTATTGTATCAAACTCCTGGCTTGATGTAGATTATGGAAAAGGACTTCAGGAATTTTTCTTAAAAAATTACAAAATCATTGCGATAATTGAATCAAAGGTTGAGAGATGGTTTGAAGAGGCAGATATAAATACTTGCATTGTTATACTTCAAAAATGCAAAAATAAGAAAGAGAGAGATGAAAATCTTGCACGATTTGTTTATCTAAAGAAGCCTCTGAGAGAATTTATTCCCCCTGCAAAAAATATGTGGGGACAGGAAGTAGCAAGATTAAATGCCATAGATAAGTTAAAGAAAACAATCCTTGCCCATAATGAATTTTATGAGAATGAAGATTTAAGAATATTCCCAAAAAGCCAGAAGGATTTGTGGAAAGAAGGATATGATAGGGAGAAAAAGAAATATGCAGGAGCAAAATGGGGAAAGTATTTAAGGGCACCCCAGATATTTTTTACCATTTTAGAGAAAGGAAAGGATAAATTAGTGCCATTAAAAGAAGTAGCGGAAGTTGTTGGAGGTATTATAACGGGAGACAATGATTTTTTCTATTTTGATAAAAAGAAAAGTAACCCAGATATTGAAAAAGAATATTTATATCCTGTAGTAAAATCACCAAGAGAGTTAAATAAGATTTTTTTTGACGAATCTGACTTACATTATAAAATACTGCTTTGCAAAAAGTCTAAAAAGGAATTAAAAAATACTAAAATCCTAAAATATATTGAAAAAGCGGAAAAGAAAGGAATTAATAAAAGAAGAACATTTAGGACTAGACAAATATGGTATAATTTCACTGAAAAAAAAGCAGTTATTCTATGGCCAGATTTACGCAGATTAAAACATATATGGCACCTTAATAAAGAAAAATATATGTTTGAGCATAATTTCTACGGAATTAATCCAAAGTTTAAGAAGGATTTATACCCAATCTTAGCATATTTAAACAGTTCAATAGGATGGATTCTATTTGAAGTTTTAGGAATGGGATATGGAGGTGGAGGAGGTCCAATAAGATTGGTAGCTATTCATATCCAAAATTTTCCTATCTTTCAAACCTCCATCTTCTCAAAGGAAATTTCTAAAAAATTAAAAAAAGTTTTGTTAAAAATAGGGACCAGAAAAATCATTTCTGTTTTCTCCGAACTTGGCGCATCTTCTCCTGAAGAAGTCTCTCTTGATAAAGTCAAACCAGACCGCAGGGAATTAGATAAAATTATAATGGGGGATATTCTTGGGCTTACAGAGGAGGAACAACTTGAGGTTTATCGTGCTGTTATTGATTTAGTTAAATCCCGTATAGAGAGGGCAAAATCAGTAAAGAAAAAGAGAAAAACAAAAGAGGGAGTAGATATAGAAGCACTTACAAAGGATATATTAAAGAAAATAGGAGAAAATACCATTGGGAACTTTTATAAAACAAAAATTCTTTCTCTAAAGGAACTCAAAGATATAAAATTATTCAAGCCCGGGAAAAAGGTAGAAACAGAAAAGGGCATTTTTGGATGGAGGGTTAAGTCGGGTAAGAAATATATTGATTGCACCAGTGAAGAAGAAGCCCAGTATATCAAAATTTTTATAGAATCAGGATTTGAAGAAATAAAAATACCCAAAGACCAAACATACATCAACCAAATCCTCCCTGAACTCAAATCAATAAGAGAAGCCACAGACAAAACCCTCTCCACTTATTTGTCCTCAATCACCCAGAGAAAATTAAGAGAAAAGATAAAGAATATAATCTTGATGGAGGTGAGGGGTGAAAAATAACAATATTCGCAAAGCAGAAGAGTGGTTTGAAAAAGGGTATAAATTTTATAAAGAGGGAAAATATGAAGAAGCAATAAAATGCTATGATGAAGCACTAAAAATATATTCTAAATCCGCCGAAGCGTGGAATAACAAAGGTAATGCTTATGCAGAACTTGGGAAATATAAGGAAGCGATAGAATGCTATGATGAGGCATTAAAAATAAATCTCAAAGATGCTAAAACATGGTATAATAAAGGAACTGCTTATGCAGATTTTGGAGAATATAAAGAAGCAATAGAATGCTATAATGAGGCATTAAAAATAGACCCTGAACTTGCTTCGGCGTGGAATAACAAGGGTAATGCTTATGTAAAACTTAGAAAATATAAGGAAGCGATAGAATGCTATAATAAGGCGTTAAAAATGAACCCTAAACGTATTGAGGCATGGAACAACAAAGGAATTGTTTATTCAAAACTTAGAAAATATAAGGAAGCGATAGAATGCTATGATGAGGCATTAAAAATAAATCTCAAAGATGCTGGAACATGGTATAATAAGGGCAATGTTTATGCAAATTTTGGAGAATATAAGGAAGCGATAGAATGCTATAATGAGGCATTAAAAATAGACCCTGAATATGCTGGAACATGGAACAATAAAGGCGTTGCTTATGCAGATATTGGAGAATATGAAAAGGCAATAGAATGCTATAATGAGGCATTAAAAATAGCCCCCAAAACTGCTGAAGCATGGTATAACAAAAGTGAATTGTATTATTCCTTAGGAATTTATGATG
>WFRC01000227.1 GCA_015486685.1 Caldifarciminota bacterium | reverse complement strand
TTGTTAGATGTTTTTCTCGTACCAGTGCTTGGCTAATTTTACACCTGCCTTCGATAATATCCATAATATTATACACAACTCTATTTTCAAGCCCCATTACTACATCTAAGTTTCTTAATCCTATATCCATATCTACTACAACAACTTTTTTTCCTAATTTAGCGAGAGATGCACCGACATTTGCTGTAACAGTTGTCTTTCCTACTCCACCTTTTCCAGACGTTATGACTACTACTCTCCCCATAATATTACCTCCTTATCGATTTTCTTTCGCCAAGCACTTTTATTGTTATTTTTCCGTTTTCAACTTTTGCTATACGTGGTTTTCTGTATGTTTTCCCTGATAAATTGTTGTCAAACACTGTCTTTCCTATAATCATCCTCAAGGGCTTAAATCCAAGTGAAACTACGCTTTCCCCTGCATTTATAATTCCCCTAACCATTCCGAATATATATGCACTACCGCCTACGGTTACTTCTGCCCCTTCATTTATATCTCCTAACACAACAACATTTCCGTCAAAGTTTATTACTTGTCCGGCGCGTAGCGTATGAGAAATAACAATTGTTTTATTCTCATCTTTATTTTTTTGCCCTAACGGAATAACTTCTTTTTGGGATATTGCTCCCACTCCTTTTATGGAGAAGGATATGCCAAATTTTTTAAATAGTTCTGATAATTCATTTATTTCATAACTGCTTAAACTAAGCCCATTTGGCTCTACTATCAGGTTTGCACCTGAGAAGAAAACCTTTCTTTCCTCCAATACTCTGTTTAGGTAGATCAGGATTTCACTAAAATGCCTTTCTGGGTCTAATAAAACAACAATTCCATTATCTGTGCCTTTAAAAATTGCCGGATTGTTCATTTTGCCTCCTGTATTTACTTTAAATTATAGTATTCTTTAAATAGATTTGCCATAAGTGGGGCAAGTGCATGGCTTGATGAGAAATCCGAATGGTCAAAGAAAAATAATCCTAAAATTTCGGGGTTTTCTCTGCCAGAAAATGCTATCAGCCAGTGATCGACTGCATCTTTTCCAACTTCTGCTGTTCCTGTTTTTGCACACACCTTTTTCCCTCCTGTTTTCATAATACTCATACCAGGCTTATTTGCAAGTAGTTCCATCCCATCCTTAACAGTTTTCATTACATCAGCTGGCACATTTACCTTAAGCCTTATCGTATTTTTGTATTCTTTAACTATTTTACCAGAATCTGATACAATTTTCAAAAGAAAGTGTGGAGTGTATTCTGTACCATTTTCAGCGATTCCGCTGTAAAGAGTGGCCATTTGTAAAGGAGTTACCAACAAATATCCCTGACCTATGGATAGATTGGCAGTGTCTCCTGAATACCAACCTTCATTGAATGTTTCTTTTTTCCACTGAGGAGTAGGAAGCAGCCCGTTACTTTCCGAAGGTATATCTATGCCCGTTTTTTCTCCTAAACCCAAAGCTTTTGCATATTTATCTATCGCTGTTATTCCCGTTTTTGTCCCGATTGTATAAAAAAATACATCGCTTGAATTTGCCAGTGCTTGAACGGGATTCTGGTATCCGAATGCTGCGGGGTAAATCCAATCCCTGAATATAATACCCCCTATCTTTATAGAGTTTCTGCAGTAAATAATGGTGTTTTTGCTGATTGTATGCTCCATAAGTGCCGAGATGAGCGTTATTGGCTTAAATGTGGAGCCTGATGGGTATGCACCTTGCATTGCCCTGTTAAAAAACGCATTTATGGATAATAATTCGTTGTAATCCTTTTCGCTTATACCATTTACTAAATCATTTGGGTTGAAGGATGGATGTGATACCATTGCAAGAATTTCTCCATTCTGTGGGTTCATTGCGATAGAAACTCCTTTTTTGTTTCCCACAATCTCTTCAAGTTTTTTTTGTAAGTGAATATCTATAGTAAGATAAACATTATTTCCGGGAATAGGGTCCCTTTTTGATATTACTTTTATTATTCTTCCGGAAGGGCCTATTTGTACTTCCTCTTTTCCTTTTTCTCCTCTAAGATATTTTTCATATTCTTTTTCTATTCCCTGCTTCCCAATTATGTCATTATAGCTGTAAAAACTGTCATTTTTTAAATCATCCTCTGTCGCAAGCCCTACAAACCCTAAATAATTTTCTCCTATTTCTCCTTGTGGGTAGAATCTCTTCGTGCCAAGTACTACGTTTATTCCAGGTAAATTAAAACTTTGTTCCTTGATTTGCACAACCTCTTTCATCGACAAGTCTTTTTTTATTACTACCGGTTCAAACGGTGGAACTTTGGAACTATCCATCTTTTTTTTGATCTCCTCGACTTTTATTCCCGTTACTTTTGAAACAAAATTAAATTCGTAATCTTCGTTTGAAATGTCCTCTTTTACTATTTCGAGCTTGTAGGAAGGGATATCCTCTGCTAATACCACGCCATTTCTATCGAGAATCTTTCCCCGGACTGTGGGGATTTGTAAAATCCTTACACTTTTATGAACCGAGATATCTTTGTAGTATTTGCCTTTGATTATTTGAAGGTAAAATATCCGTAGGACAAGAACTGAGAATATTATAATGATTATTATATAAAGGAATTTGGTTT
>WFRC01000226.1 GCA_015486685.1 Caldifarciminota bacterium | reverse complement strand
GGTTAAAGGTAAAAGGTTAAATGAAATATGGTTAAAGGTAAAAGGTTAAATGTTAAAGGTAAAAAATTAAAGAAAAAGTCTCTCCTATCCGTATCATCATATTCCCATATCATCGTATCACCGTTTTTCTGATTTATCTCGTTGATTTTACTTTCAACCTTAAACCTTCAACTTTCAACAGTTTTTTCTCACTTTTAACATTTAATCTTTTACATTTAACATTTAACTGTATTCTAATCCGTATCACCATATCATCGTATCACCGTTCTTGGTGAGATAATCGGGGCTGGGGAGCCCCTCCTACATTAATCTGGCAAGTATCCTCTTGGCGGTTAGCGGTAAGCGGATAGCGGTTAGCGTCTAACTGCCATCGGCTATCTTGTGGCTGTTTTTTTCATTTTGCATTAAACTTTCTATCTCCTTCTACACTTATTTCCCGACACCTCTAAAATTCAATATATATCCTTTATTATAGTTATAATCGTGCAAAAGTATTTTTTCATATTTAGCATCAAATCTAAATCCCGCAGATTTTACTTCCTTTATAATATCTTCCAACCCCATTTCGGATAAATTCCATAAAGGCTCATCACCCCTATTATGTTTTGGATAAATAGAGAATAACCCATTAACCTTCAAAATCCGATAAATCTCACTATATAATTTTTCCCTTTCATTTCTATTAAGATAATGCAAAACATCATAAGCCAATGCAACATCAATAGAATTATCGGATATTTCAATATTTATCTTACCTGATGTATTTATAGTAACAATATTGTTTAATCCCTCATATGCTGCCACATCTTCTAATTCTGATAAAACATTGCTATCCTTATCTACCGCATATACCTTCCCTTCTTTACCTGCTGCTTTCGCTGCTGGAATTGTATAATGCCCGGCGCCGCACCCAAAATCCAGCACAACATCATTCTTCTTAATCCCAATCCCCTGCAAAAATATCTCGCCATCCTTATTTAACCATCTTTCCACATCACTTTTCATCACTACCAAACCACCTTTTTAACATAACCTTTTCCCCGTTAAACACTGCATAGGAAAAGTGTTTTGTCCAATCACCAATCAATATAAATTCACCACCATTATCAAACCTTTTATGCACCGGCAGATGTATATGACCTAAAATCACATAATTTATTCCTGTTTCACAGATTTTTTCTGCAAATTTTACCAATCTTTCTGCCTTTTCTTCATTACTAATTTTTTTTCTTGCAGTCCTCTCTGCCACCCTTTTTCCTATTTTAATCCCTATTTCAGGATGAATAAGGGAGAATAATCTAATCGCAACCCTGCTGTGTATAATTCTTTTAACAAGATTATAAAATTTATCCTCTCCTGTAATGCCATCCCCATGTGCTAAAAAAAACCACCTCTCCCCTATTTCTTTTACAAGATTATTCTTTTCTACATATACGCCCATATCTGAAAAAAGGTTCCGATGCCAGTAATCGTGATTGCCCGGAAATAGATGCACCTCAATGCCCCTTTCAACAAACTCAGAGATTTTTTTATATACAGGGAAAAAACACTTCCTGACAAAATGTGGATATTCAAAATAGAAATTAAATATATCACCTAAAAGAAATAGATAATCTGCATCTCTTTCAATCTCATCCAGAAGATTTAGGAAAGAAGTAGTATTTGGAGAATTTGTATCCAAATGCGCATCTGATATAAAATATGCCTTCATCTTAATTGCACCATCATCCCTATAGATTTGCCGTTTATATATGGAGAAACCCCAAATCTATTATTTTTTTGAGAATGAAGAGAAAGAAGTGCTTTTGATGTAGCATATCCTATAACAGCACCAAAAAATACATCAGAAGTCCAATGCACATTATCATTTACCCTTGAGATAGCAGTAAGGGTTGCAAGAGAATAAAATAATAAAGATGAAAATACGGATTTATACTCATTAGAAAATATCGTTGCAAGGGCAAATGCCGTGGTAGAATGTCCGGAAGGGAAAGAAAGATAGTCATCAGAAAGAGAAAATGAGGGACCGTCCCAATGCTTTGCACCATATCCTGTATATGGACGAGACCTGTGGGCTGAATATTTCACTATGTTTGTGAATATCCCTGAAAGAATAAACCCCTCCAACCCAAGCAGTGCAGTATTCTTTGCCCTTTGATTGTGAAAAATTCTCCCGTATAGGTAGTATAATAATAGAGAAGGTGCCACCACCTGTTTTTCTCCAAAGTATGTAGCATATTTTGATATATTATTTGACAAATAATTTCGCTTCCCCTGTGCCCAATCCTGAATCCTGTTATCATTGAGGTATAAAACAGTACCTACCCCCATTATCCCCGATGCTTTAATCCAATCCTTTTCATCCCAGTGAAAAGGTTCGGATAAAATCGCCTTTGCATCGACAGGATAAGATTTAATGTATGCAAAATTCAAATCAATATCTCTTTTACTCCCTGTTATGGATAACAAAATTATAGAAATTATTCCCATAGTGCTTATATAACAAAAATAGTGCTTATTTCAAGGAAAAATTATAGGGTCAGTCTTGTGAATTGTGAATTTCAAATAGTAGATGGGTTTCTTGAGTTTATAGGATATAATAAATAAGAAGTGGAAACTAAGAAGTGAGGAGTGATAAAGACTGCCGAAAGCCGTTGGCAGAAAGACGCTGACCGCTATCCGCTCACCGCTTACCGCTAAAAGGATATTTGCCAGATTGATGTAGGAAGGGCTTCCCAGCCCCGATTGGCTCACTGAAAACGGTGATACGATGATATGGTGATACGGATTAGAATACAGTTAAATGTTAAAAGTGAGAAAAAACTGTTGAAAGTTGAAGGTTAAAGGTTGAAAAAATCAATGAAAAAATGAAAATGTAGGAGGGATTTCCTAATCCCGATTATCTCTGGTAGCGGAAGGATTTTAAAATTTTTGAATTTTGGGTTGTGGATTTGAGTTTTGAGATTTGTCGTTATTATTTTCTGTATCCTTTGTGGTGAGTCGTCTTTTTTAGTGAAAAAAATGTTTGACAAATTAAAAAAAGATTGTAAATTAAAAGTATGAAGAAACATCATTTAGAAAATTATATAGACAATAAAAAATTGGAAGTCTTGAAATTTATATTGAAAAAAATTCTCTCACAGATTAGTCCTGAGAGGATTATTCTATTTGGCTCCATTGCAACAGGGAACTATAAGAATGATGCAGATATTGATATTGCCATTGAACCAAAAGGCAAAAGAATTGGATTTTTAGATATTGTGGGGAATGTGGATATTGTGAATCTGAAAAATACTTATGGCAAACTTAAAAAGAACATATTAGAAAAAGGCATAATTATATATGAAAAAGGTAAAATACTTATTTAAGGATTTTAAGCATGCCCTAAATAATCTTAAAAATGGATTAAACCAGGCTCAGGACGATTTAGACATTGACGGTGTTATAAAAAGATTTGAAATCTGTTATGAACTTGCATGGAAATTAATCAAAGAATATTTAGAGGGGGTTGGTATTGTATGCAAAAACCCGAGGTACTGTTTTAAGGAAGCGTTTTCAAATGCGTTAATAGATAATGAACTTGTATGGATGAATATGATAGAAGATAGAAATATGCTGGTTCATATTTATACAGCAAAAGGAACAAGAAAAATTTTTAAGGCAATAAAATCCCGATATTTAGGTTCATTGACACATTTACATCAAATTCTCAATAAAGAAATAAAAAAGGCTTGACAAATTTAGAATAAATATTATTTTAATTAAAACCTAAAACAAGGAGGTAGTATGAAGTACCTATTTTTAACACTCACAACATTAGTTCTGCTTGCAGGGTGCGTTTCTAATGAAGCAGGTTTTCCCCACATAACCTATGCAGATGTTTTGGCACAAGTTGAAGAAATCGGAGGAGGAAAAGCACCTATGCAGGTAAAGGTCTCAGCCCGTGTTGACGCCGTAGACTGGGATGGGTTTGATATGGTCCCCATCGCGTTAATAGGGTCAGATACAATACCACTCAATGATGCATATGCCCCTCAAGAATTTGATTACTATAAAGACAGCACAAATTATCATTTAAGAGACACAGTAAAAATGAAAGTCGTTTATAAGGACGGAAGTATTACAGGCTCTTTAAACATACCCGATACATTTAAGATTACCGCTCCTGCATCTGATACAGGCATCGTATCAAAAAATGCATCCTATACCGTCGCATGGAATGCTGCTAATGGTGCTGATTATTATTGGGTAGACTTTTATCTCCATTATGAATATTATGATACCCTTGGCTCTCATAGCGTTCGTATTGACACCTCTTTCCCGACAAAAGCAACATCGTATGAATTTCTTGCAAATTATCTATTTCCTCAAAGCGTAGATTCTGTTGATTGGTCATATGGGCATTTCAGTGTTTCAGCCTGCTCTGGACCAATGATGTGGCCTGGAGAGATGATAAACAATATGAATGGTAAAGGAAAAGGTTATTATACAGCAGAAACCTCCGACCCCAGAAACTACAAAGCACTAAGGATTGAAGGCTCTCCTTCTAAGGCACAGGAAATTTCCAAAGAATCCTCTTATGAACATACGAAAAAAATGATAGAGATGATGAAAAAAATAACGGGAGGAAACTCTCCATCTTTATCCAGAAATTAAACCAGAAGCCCTTGCAAAATGCAAGGGCTTTTTTATATTCAGGGTATGAAATTTCTAAATTTTTATAATACCTATCCAGTTGAGGTTCAAGATGCATCCTGATTGCAGATGAGATTGATATGGTAATAGATATTGCACTCTTATCTAATATTTTTCTTTTCCCTTTCTCCTAACGCATTATTTTCTTGACAATTTGAAAAAAAAGTTTAAGTTATAAGCAAAAAGGAGGATATTGTGAAAAAAGGTGTTGTACTTATTACAGGCTCAGCAGGACTTGTAGGTTCTGAATCTGTATCATTTTTTATCGATAAGGGTTTTGACATTATAGGTATTGATAATAATATGAGAGAATACTTTTTTGGTAAAGACGCATCTACAAAATGGAACAGGAATAGGTTAATTAACAAATATAAAAAACAGTATACACATTATAGTATTGACATCAGAGATTATAAAGGCATAGAAAACTTGATAAAAAAATATACACCTGATATAATTATACATACTGCGGCACAGCCTTCTCACGATTGGGCAGCCCGTGAACCGTTCACAGATTTTTCCATAAATGCAACGGGCACATTAAATCTTTTAGAGGCATTCAGAAAACACAGCCCGGACAGTGTTTTTGTATTCACATCAACCAATAAAGTCTATGGGGATAGACCTAACACACTTCCCTTGATAGAACAGGAAAAAAGATATGAACTCCCTGAAAATCACCCATATTACGATGGAATTGATGAAACAATGAGCATTGACCAGAGTTTACATTCTCTGTTTGGTGCCTCAAAGGTAGCGGCAGATATTCTGGTTCAAGAATATGGAAGATATTTTGGGTTAAAAACCGCCGTATTTAGAGGGGGATGTTTAACGGGACCTACACACTCAGGAACAGTGCTTCATGGATTTCTTTCATATCTTGTAAGGGCAGCCATTATGAAAAAAACATACCATATATTCGGATATAAGGGGAAACAGGTCAGAGACAATATACACTCCTATGACCTTGTGAATGCATTCTACCATTTTTATTTATCACCACGCATAGGAGAAGTATATAATATGGGCGGGAGTAGATTTAGTAATTGTTCTATTTTGGAAGGTATTGACATAGTTCAGGAAATAACAGGAGAAAAAATGGACTATGTGTATGAGAATAAAAACAGGAAAGGAGACCATATCTGGTATATCAGCAGTGTTAAGAAATTCAAGGAACACTATCCTGATTGGGATTATAAATATGGGATAAGAGATATTATTACCCAGATATATGATTTCCAGAAAGACCTGATAATAAAAAAGTAAAAGAGATAAGGACATCTGAGTCTGTGCCAAAATAGGGGTTTTGCCTTGGTCTCGGCTAATGTCTGTTTTTGGAATTTAGAACTATTGCCTTTAACAAATTACGAACACAAACACTTTTTTTACATATATTATTTACAGATATAAGGCAGTTTTCACGAAATTATTAAAAATTATTTGTTTTGAGATGTAGATTTAATATCTCCAGCCTTTGAAAGACCAATCTTTGTAAGTATAGGCCCAATTATTTCATATACAACAGTTGTTGCCACGATTGTGGTGAAAATAGTGTTCCCTATGTCAGGAAAATCTGCTTTTGCTATAAGGGCTACTCCAAGAGCTACACCTGCTTGAGGCACAAGTCCCAATCCAATATATTTCCTAACCCTTCTGGGTACCTTCCCCAAATAACTTCCAACGAAAGCACCTGAAACCTTCCCAATCAATCTGGCGAAAAAATATACAACTCCTGCAACTCCAATTGCTTTGAGGGCTGAAATTTCAAGATTTGCACCTGCCAGAACAAAAAACAAAAGGAAAAGAGGAGATTCAATATCTTCAAGCACATCAAAAAAACTTGAAGAAGTAGTTCTTATATTAATAAGAACAGCACCTAACGCCATTGTAGTAAGAAGAACGGAAAAATGTAACCACATTGCTAATCCGATTGAGAGGAAAACAAAACTGAGTGTATATATTTCAACCTCTGTATGCCTTTTAAAAAATCTCGCAAAATAGGCAAGAATAAAAGCCATACCTCCTCCCAATAAAAACGCTCCTCCTATCTCAATAATAGACTTAAAAAAAACCTTTAATATGAGCAATTCACTCGATTGGTGCAAATATAATGCCTTAGCCATTGCAAAAGAGATTGCAAATATAATAAGGCACCATGCATCATCAATCCCGACAACACCCAGAAGTATATTCGTAAAATAACCCTTAGATTTGTATTGTCTTATTACCATCAGGGTTGCCGCGGGTGCAGTGGCGGAGGAAATTGCCCCATAGAGTAAAGAAATGTAAAGTGGCATCTTTAATAAATAGTGAAAAAAGAATGTTACGACTACCCATGCACCCCCTGCCTCAAAAACAGAAATCCAGAGAACAGGCTTACCTATTTTTTTGAAATCTTGAATGGAGAAATTCCTTCCTATGGTAAACGCAACAAATCCAAGAACAATATTTGAGATTAAACTGGTAGATGCAAGGATATGTGAGTGAACAAGTCCAAGAAATTCCTGTCCAATAATAATACCCAGAATCAACTCCCCTGTTACTTCTGGTATCCTTAATTTTACTACAAATTTGTTGACTACAATGCCTGTTAAAAAAATTATGCC
>WFRC01000225.1 GCA_015486685.1 Caldifarciminota bacterium | reverse complement strand
AGGAAGCAACAAACGCATATACCACCAGTGGTTTTCCTGTTCCACCCTCACCGCTGATAAGTGTTGACGATGGATATGGAAACCCCTCAGGCATTGTTTTTTTCATCCATTCATATTCTAAATGTAATGTGTTCATTTTACCTCCTTGTTTTCGTTCATTTCGTTGATTTCGTTTGTCTCGTTTATTTCGTTAATCTCGTTAATCTCGTTAATCTCGTTTTTCTCGTTTATTTCGTTCATTTTGCTTATAACTTTCAACTTTGAACCTTCAACTTTTAACAGTCTTTTTCCACTTCTCACTTATTGGTTGTATCCATACCCCATACCCTATTAACTATACCTTAATATCACTTTCAACTTTTAACATTCAACTTTCAACAGTCTTTTCTCACTTTTGACATTTAACCTTTTACATTTAACATTAAACTTTGCTCTAATCTGCCTATATCTTACACATATTTTAAAAATTTTCAAGTACTATCTGCAGGATTAGTTATTGGGGACAAAAGATTAAAAAACATTCCTTATTTTTTTAAGATACAAGGCAAAAATTTTAGAAAAAATGCCGAAAATGACTTGACAGAAAAAAAATCCTTCTTATGTTAAAAGAAACATAAAAGGTAAACCGAAAACAATGGATAGGAGGTAAATATGGTTAATGGCATTGAACGCAAATTAGAGATGTTAGGTCTTACACCAGATGATGAAAAAAGATTAAGTAAACTTAGCATGCATATTGGAAATGCCATAGATAAGGCAATAGAAGATATGCGTGAGGACTTCAAGAAGTTCCCAGAAATAAGAGAGATACCAGAAGAATATAGGGATAAGATACTCTCTGAGACACCCAGGGAAATGATGTTGGCTATTTCTACGGGTAAACTTGATGAAAATGTTTTGAAAAAACTCAACGAATATGCAAATCTATTTGCAAGTATACCAATACCGTTAGAGTGGCAATACAGCTTTGTTCCTTATGTATTTAAAACGCTTATTAATATAGCACTAGACACAAAAACAATAGAATCAGATGAAATACCTGAATTTGTGATTTCATTAAATAAAGCCCTAACCTTTATATTTGGATTATTTGGAGATGTCTACATTGAGAAAGAATACAAAGAAAAAATTGAAACACAACATTTATTGAAACAATTGTCTACACCTATTCTACACGCATGGCAATCTATTATCGTGATGCCGCTTATCGGAGAAATGACATCAGACCGTGCGATGGACGCAATGGAAAAACTTCTGGAAGGTATCACTAAATATCACGCTAAAATCGCAATAATTGATATAACGGGTGTACCTATGGTCGATACAATGGTAGCGGATAGTTTGATTAAAACAATTAAAGCCGTTAAAATACTTGGTAGTGAAGCAGTGTTAACAGGAATTTCTCCCGAAGTTGCCGCAACTTTTGTCAAACTTGGTGTAGAGGTTGAAAAACTTATAACAAGAAACACTCTGCAAGAAGGGTTAAAATACGGGATTAAATTGGTAGAAAGTGACTAATTATGGTGCAGCAAAATGTTCCTATATTGAATATAGGTAAGAATCTACTTGTGCCCATCGAGATTGAACTTACAGATGCGATGGTAGAAGATATTTATTACGCTATTTTAAAAAAGATAGAAGAATCTAAATCTACTGGGTTAATCATTGATGTGTCTCTTGTAGAGGTAATCGATTCGTTTTTTGCACGAATGCTCATAAATATAGGCAGAGCCGCATATTGTCTTAATTGTGATACCATAATTGTTGGGATTACACCAGAGGTAGCAATCACACTTACTCAAATGGGTCTAGAATGGCGTAGCGTAAAAACAGCCTTGACCTTAGATGAAGCCATAAATTTACTTCAAAAATAAGGAATATCGTGACAACCACATCTGCAACAACGCCTATTGCAAATGTAGAAGTTTCAATTAAAAGTGAAATAGATATCATAAACGTCCGCCTTAAAATAAGGAAAATGGTAATAGAAAACCTGAATTTTTCTCCACTGTACAGGATGCATACTCTAACAGCCGTATCTGAACTTACAAGAAACATATATAAATATGCAGGCATTGGCAAAGTAATAGCAAGTATCATAAAAACCAATACCGGCAAGAAGGGCATAAAAATTCAATTTATAGATAATGGCCCAGGCATACCCAATATAGAAAAAGCAATGCAACCGAAGCCGGTTACACAGTATCATACAGGAATGGGATTAGGATTGAGAGGCAGCAAAAATCTTGCTGATGAATTTGATATAAAATCAAAAATCGGTGATGGTACAACCATTATATGGATAAAATGGGAAAGATGAAGCCTGGAATAAATTTCCATATTAGGAATGAATTTGACATAAAGTATGTAGAATCTACTGTAAAGGAATATTTCAAAAATACCTATTTGCCATCTACCATAAATGAGGTTATAATTATTTTAAGCGAATTAGGGTATAACCTATTGCGTAATGGTAATGGTGGAATTATAAAAATCAATTATGAAAAAGACAAGATCGGAATTACAGAAATAAATAATAATGGTAAAAATTTCCCAAAATTTGCAATGGATGATGGCTTTGCTATACATAATTCTCTTAATATAGAGTTAAGTGCTATAAATAGATTAGCAGATAGTATATTTATGTCCTACGAAAATAGTTTTAAGATTAATGTAATAAAGTTTACCAATTCAAATGAGATAAAATTTAAATCAAATATTGCTGTAATATCTTATCCTAAGAATGGCAACATAGAAGAAAATGGTGATGGCTATACTATTATTTATAATCATAATT
>WFRC01000224.1 GCA_015486685.1 Caldifarciminota bacterium | reverse complement strand
TTTTATAATTTGGAATTATAAGCCCCTAAAATGGGGAGGCAAGTAAAAAATGTATAGATACATTAAACTCAATAGGTTGCGGGAGAAATGCTAAAATATTTTTCCCAATACCCTATGTTTAATTAGGAGGTATAATGAAAAAAGAAAGAAGAAAAGCACATAGACACTTAAAAATAACTATGGAATTGGGGACAACAAAGGTTTTAGTCTGGATATTTCTTGCATTTTTAGTGCTCGCAGGTGTTTCTATTTATATTTATTCATACTGGGTTGGTATTGCAACGAATGTATCCAGCATCTCACCCCAAACTCAATACCTGATGAGTATTGTTAAAGGCGCAGTTGAAAGCGTTTTTATCCTTATACTGGTATTTATTGCCTTTACCTTTCTACTTCTCTCAATCATTTCCCAGAGATTAACAGGTCCCATTATAAGACTTACAAGAACTATGGGGGAAGTTGCCGACAGAATATATATAAATAAATTTAAGTTCAGGAAGAGGGATGAAAGGATGTTCCATAATTTAGCAGAAAATTTCAATAAGGTAATTGATAGAATTACCCGGGATGAAAAAATATTGAAAAACACCTTAAAATATTTAGAAAATAATGAGATTGAACAGGCAAAATCAGAAATTCAACAAAGGCTCAAGATTGTTAAAGAAAATGCGGAAGGAGGTAATAAAGAATGAAAAAAGCCAAATATATCTGGATGGATGGAAAATTTGTAAAATGGGATGATGCAAAAATTCATCTACTATCTCATGTTGTTCATTATGGCAGTGGTGTTTTTGAAGGATTCAGGGCTTATAAAACCAAAAAAGGGACAGCAATTTTTAGACTGGATGACCACATTAAACGGCTTTTTCTCTCTGCAAAAATGTACAGGATGAAAATTCCCCACTCTTACGATAAATTAAAAAAATCTACAATCGAGATTATTAAAAAGAATAAACTAACAAGTTGTTATATCAGACCCATTGTCTACAGAGGATATGAAACCCTGGGAGTTGACCCAAACCCCTGCCCCATAAATGTAGGTATAGCAGTATGGGAATGGGGCAGTTATCTTGGGAAAGATGCACTTGATAACGGTGTGGATGTAATGGTCTCATCGTGGAGAAGAATGGCACCGGATACAATGCCTGCAATGGCAAAGGCTGTTGCAAATTATATGAATTCTCAATTGATTAAGATGGAAGCCCTCGCCTATGGTTTTACAGAAGGGATTGCACTGGATGTGCTCGGATATATCAGTGAAGGGAGCGGCGAAAATATATTCCTTGTCAGAGATAATATAATTTATACCCCTTCATTTGGCTCTTCTATTTTACTGGGTATCACAAGGGATTCAGTTATCAAGATAGCAAAAGGCTTAGGATATACAGTAAAAGAAATGCGTATCCCGAGGGACCTGCTTTATACCTCAGATGAGGTATTTTTCACGGGGAGTGCAGCTGAAATTACACCCATTAGAAGCATAGATAAAATCCCTATCGGGGATGGGAAGAAAGGTAATATAACCAAAAAACTTCAGGATGAACTTTTTGCTATCCTCAATGGGAAGAAAAAGGATAAATTTGGTTGGCTTACCTATGTAAAGTGAGAAAACACAGATTTCTGTTTCTTTGCTGTTAAAATGAAATATATATGATTCTTCCAAAGGGAAAAACTATATTAGAGAATGTCAAAGTTCAATTCGTAAACTTTGACAATATTGTAAATCAGGCAAAAAAAGCAAGGGAAGGGAGACTTACAGGATATATACAAATTGTTTATCCTAATAAGTCCCATTTTTTATTTTTTAAGAATGGTGATGTTATCAATGCAGGTGTATTAAAAAAAGAAGGTGGAAGAATTTTGCCGATTAAAGATGTTATAGAGGAAGCAAAGAAATCCGAACTCGGAATAGTAAACATATACGATATGCCTCTTGAACTTTTGTTTATGATAATTTCTTCCATAAAAGAAAAGCCCCTCTTTAAGGATAAACCTGTATCGGGTATAAATATAGGAGAATTTCTTGATAAACTTTCTCAGATGAAATTTTCTGGTTTTTTGGTCCTGAAAGAAGGGATAAAGTTTACCTTCGTGAAATATACGGATGGACTACCTTCCAGAATCTATATCGCAGGAAGGGGGGGAACAAAAGTATCGATTGATGTTTTGAAAGAATTAATGAGAAAAGAATCTGAGCATTTCCTTCTCAGTGCATATCAAGGAGCAGAAGAAGTTGAACAGGCCCACCCTGCCCTGGTTTCACTCTATACAAAGTTTATCAATAGTTTTATTGCTGCATTTACTGATAC
>WFRC01000223.1 GCA_015486685.1 Caldifarciminota bacterium | reverse complement strand
GAGATTCTCTGTTTGAATATGGTACTACAAGTATCAGTAATCTCATTATTCCCCAAGGTGGATCGTTGATTGCCAACAATCTTGTTATCCCTCAAGGCGGATCGTTGACTGTTGGAGGCAAATCAATATCAGAGTGGTCTGATATATCTGGCATAACACCGGCTACAGGGCTTAGTAACTGGAAGCTCTCCGGAATCAATCTAACAGCCTCAGATACGAACTGGAATGTAGGAATTGGAACTACAAACCCTACAGCGAAGCTGGATATTGAAGGCTCAGGTTTAGATATTCCTCTGCTTCAAGTAAGAAGCAAGGCAAAAACAAATCCAATGCCCGGCTGGTCTTACCGAAGACCAATAACCATTAATAATTCCAATAACCCCTCTTCTCTTACAGGATATCAGATTAAAGTAATCTTATACAGTAGTATTTTTAACAAAGCAAAAACTAATGGCGCAGATATACGTTTTACTGATTCTGATGGCAAAACTCTACTAAATTACTGGATAGAATCATGGAATAAATCAAAACAGACAGCAGTTGTTTGGGTAAGGATTCCTTTAATTCCAGCCAAATCTACAGAGACCATTTATATGTATTATGGTAATACCTCTGCTAACGGTCTTAGCAATATCAATACAACAATGGACACTGGTCTAAGAGCATATTATTATGCTGGAAACAATTTTAATGCTTATGAAGGAACTTGTATTGATACCAATCTAAACCATCAGTGGGGATACGGAACTGTTTCAATCGCAGGTTGTCCCAATAATCGGTCAGACCATGTTAGTATCCGTTGGAAGGGATGGGTTATTAATAAAGGAAATGGGTCTCATACCTTCTATGTCGTAACAGATGATGGAAGCAGGTTATATGTAAATGGCAATCGTCTTATTGATGCTTGGCGTCTTCAAGGAGCAACACAGTATTCAAAGAGCTATTCATTTTCTTCTCCAGTTTCTATACGTTATGATTGGTATGAGAACACAGGGAACACATCGGCAAGATTGGGTTGGTTTCCAGCCGATCGTTCTGGGAGAGTTTTTCCAATTCCCTCTACATATCTGAGATGCAATAAATACACAAAGACTCCACCAACGATTAATATTGGCTCGGAAATGACATCCTTTAGTTCAGGAGCATCTTCTATTTTTTCTATTAAAGGATTGAACATAGGAATCGGAACACCGTCGCCGAGTGAAAAATTAGATGTAGCTGGAAACGCAAGAGTAAGAGATAATCTTTATTTTGATAAAAAGAGTGATTATCTTCTTAATAGTTCGGGAATTATAAAAGAAAAGTTTCTACCTTATTGTAAAGAAGAGATTACCTCAGATGTCTATACTAACGGACAAGATCAATCTACAGGATGTAATTTTGGTGGGTATACAGGTTATTACGATATTTCTAATCTAACTCCAGAGAACGTTAGAAAAGGAGTGAAGTTTGGTAGAGGTCAAGTAGGAACATTATCGTCTGCTGGAGCCATTAAAGGTTATTGGGTGGCACGTCCGGAAGATGAAGTTTCCGTAACAGAAGAGACGTATGGTAATACTAATTGCGATAAAGCATATCTGATTAAAAGTTTATTTAAATTATCTCCATCAGAGAATGGTTTTAAGGGTTTTTATACTCACACAGCATATGATTATGGTTCCGCTAGAGAGTATTTTGGATTAACTGATAAATATAGTTACTCTTTTGAAAAGATGCATTGGCATTTTCATAATCTCGTAGAGATATTTCAAGGTGAGGGTAGGAGTTGCTTATCTTTATCCCTTCTTCCTTATCATCGGTCGTTTTCGGAAGGACCGTGGGGCTGGTGTGATATTTATATTAAATTGAATCAGGATGCTAAAAATCTTAACCATCTTCGTCTTGAAGTCTATTATGAAGAAGATTATACTTCAGGGGCATACGGATATACTAATCATTACTGGGATTATTTTGATTCAACTAATGGTGGCAATAGTTGGACGTATTTAGGAACCTACTGGCATAAAGACGAGAGCAATACGTCTGGTGGCCAAAGATATCCGCTTACCGGATCTTGTATAAATGTATATGGCGGAAGTATAAAGGGGAGTAGTTGTAGCGGTGGTGAAGGTACGGTAGTTACTGATCCAAAAGGTGTTCAACATCGCATAGGTCGAGTAACACCTTTTTGTTCTTGGGTATATTCCTGGTGGACGAGCGGTTTTATACTTACCCATTGGCGTCGTTATCGGTAATTTTGAATATAGTGATAACGTAGATATCAGAGTATTCTGAATACGGCGGCATTACAGACTTGGACATCGTCCCCACAGGGGACGACATCCCGAGGAGTTCGTCCCGAGGAGTTTGGGGGCGACGTCGCGAGAAGTGTTCCGGAGAGGCGGTGGAGGGGAGTGATGTTGTTGTTTTGTTGAAAAGAAAGCGATTAGGTGATAGTCTTATAATAAGAAATATGAACAATAATTACTATATTTTAAGACATGGGCAGACTATTCATCAGACTGTAAAAAGAGGCATTATTTATAATTGGCCTGACGACGACCCACCCTGCAATTTGACAGATGTTGGGAGGAAACAGGTGGAAAAATCGGCGAAGGCATTGAAATCTAAATCAATTGATTTAATTTTTTCTTCGGATATTTTAAGGACTCGTCAGACATCAGAAATAGTGTCTAAGGTCTTGGGCTTAAATGTAAATTACGATAAAAGGTTGCGCGAAATAAACTGGGGTATTTATGGCGGCAAATCAGCCCTCCGTGCTTGGCTTTATTATAAAAACCCAAAGTCTAAGTTTAAAAAGGCTCCTCCTGAAGGAGAAAGTTGGTCGGATGTGAGGAAGAGAATGGTTAATGTTATTGAAGATTTGGAAAAAAAATACAAAGGAAAGATCATTTTGATCGTTAGTCATGGTGATCCGTTGTGGTTATTAGAAGGATGGTTTAGAGGATTAAATGATAATCAATTATTAATCCAAAAAATTATAGGAGCTACAATTAAAACAGGTGAATATCGCCAATTAAAATATGAGCGTTGATTTTTCTAAAAACGAAGAGGAGATTCTTGCTTTTTGGCAGAAGAATAAAATCTTTGATAAATTGCGGCAAAAAAACAAAGGGAGGAAACGATGGTCCTTCTTAGATGGCCCAATAACTGCTAATAATCCTATGGGTGTTCATCATGCTTGGGGAAGAACATATAAAGATCTTTACCAAAGATACAAAGCGATGCGCGGTTTTGATCAAAGATTTCAACCCGGTTTTGATTGTCAAGGGTTATGGGTTGAAGTTGAGGTTGAAAAGGAACTTGGTTTTAAAAATAAGAAAGATATTGAAAAATATGGGATTGCGAAATTTGTAAAAAAATGTAAAGAAAGGGTTTTAAAATATTCCAAAATTCAAACTGAGCAATCAATTCGTTTGGGGCAATGGATGGATTGGGAAAATTCATATTATACAATGTCTGATGAGAATAATTATGCTATTTGGCAATTTTTGAAGAAATGTTATGAGAAAGGAATCTTGTATAAGGGTCGTGATGTTGTTCCTTGGTGTCCTCGTTGCGGCACTGCTATCTCTCAGCATGAAATATTGACTGAAGAATATAAGGAAATAACTCATAAAACAATATTTGTGAAATTTAAGGTATTGGGACAAAATGATACATATCTTTTGGCATGGACTACTACTCCATGGACGTTGCCTGGAAATATTAGTCTAGCAGTTCATCCTGATTTTACATATGCCAAGGTTCAAGATAAAAAAGGAAATGTTTTTATTTTACTTAAAGAAAAAGCCGGTTTGGTTGAAGGTGGGAAGATATTGGAGGAATTTAACGGAAAGAGATTAGAAGGAGTGAAATATGAGGGTCTTTTTGATGAGTTTTCCGCTGTTAGAAATAGTTTAGATAGTTATCAACATTCTGTGGTTTTGTGGAAAGATATTACGAAAGAAGAAGGAACAGGGATTGTTCATATAGCTACTGGTTGTGGACAGGAAGATTATCGCTTGGGTAAAGATTTAGGACTGCCCGTTATCAATCTGAGCGATGACGAGAGTAAATATAGGGAAGGTTTTGAAGATTTAACTGGAAAGTTTGTGAACAGTAATACTGTCCGTGATTGGATTTTTGATAATTTAAAAAGTAAAAATTGTGTTTTTAAGATTGAGGATTATACTCATCGTTATCCTACTTGTTGGCGTTGTAAGTCAGAATTGATTTTTCGGCTTGTTGACGAGTGGTATATTTCAATGAAAGGACTCAGAAAATTATTGATGCAAGCCGCTAAAAAAATAAAATGGATTCCCTCTTTCGGTTTAGAGAGAGAGTTGGATTGGTTGAAAAATATGCAGGATTGGTTGATTTCTAAAAAAAGATATTGGGGTTTATCTCTACCGATTTACGAGTGTAAAGATTGTGGCAATGTGACAGTAATAGGCTCAAAAGAGGAATTAAAGGAGAAAGCAGTTGAGGGATGGGAAGAATTTAATGGGCATTCACCTCATCGCCCTTGGATAGATTATGTTAAAATAAGGTGTCCTAAATGTGGTAAAACTATTTCTCGGATTAAGGATGTCGGAAACCCTTGGCTGGATGCAGGGATTGTTCCCTTTTCTACGATGGGGTATTTTTCGGATAAAAATTATTGGAAAAAATGGTTCCCTATTGATTTTATTTGTGAATCTTTTCCGGGTCAATTTAAGAATTGGTTTTATTCGCTTTTGGTAATGAGTGTGGTTTTGGAAGATGTCCCGCCTACAAAGAGAATATTTGGTTATGCTACTGTGGTTGATGAAAAAGGGGAAGAAATGCATAAATCAAAAGGAAATGCGATTTGGTTTGATGAAGCTGTAGATAAAATTGGCGCAGATGTAATGAGATGGATGTATGCCAAACAAAATCCTATTTATAATATGAAGTTTGGTTTTAAGGTTGCTCAAGAAACAAAGAGGAAACTTCTCACCTTATGGAATAGTTTTTACTTTTTTAAAACATATGTTTCCGATGAATATCTAAAATTAATTCAAAATTTGTCGTTAAATCCAAAACATATATTAGATAGATGGATTATCTCTCGCTTAAATAATTTGATTATCAAAGTAACAGATGATTTGGATAATTATAATGCTGCTGGGGCGAGTTCAAGTATAGAAAATTTTTTTATAGAAGATTTGTCTCTGTGGTATATTAGAAGGTCTAGGAGAAGATTTCAGAAACCGAAAAATGATGAAGAAAAGATAGACGCGGCTACTACTCTTTACTTTACTCTTTTCAATTTAGCCAAAATAATCGCTCCAATTATGCCTTTCTCGTCTGAAAAAATGTATTTGAATTTAAAGGGAGAAGATATGCTTGAATCTATTCATTTATTTGATTGGCCAACGGCGGATAATAATTTAATTGATTTTAAGTTGGAAAATGATATGAAACAAGTTCGTCAAATTGTTAACTTGGTCTTAGCGGAAAGAACCAAGGCAGGAATTCGGGTTCGTCAACCATTGAATAAATTAAAGATTAGGAGGGAAGAATTAAGGGGCAGGAATGATTTGATTAAATTAATAAAAGAAGAGGTGAATGTTAAAGAAATAATTTTTGATTCAAGAATGAAAGAAGAAATAAAACTGGATACAGAGATAACTTCGGAATTAAAAAAAGAAGGTCAGATTAGGGAGATTGTAAGATATGTGCAGGCAATGAGAAAAGAGGCTGGGCTTAAGCCCAAAAACGAAATTTTGATTGAATATTACGGCAGTAATTCTTTAAATAATCTTTTACTAGAGAATAAAAACTTGATTTTAGATGAAGCCAAAGCGAAGGATTTAAGACTAAATAGCTCATTACAAGGGGATTTTATTAAAAAACGGGATGTTATTATTGGAAGGGATAGGTTGTGGTTGGCGATAAAAGTGATATAAGATATGGCCGATCGTTATCGGGTATTAGGATTTATTTTTAAGAAAAGAGATTTGCACGAGGCAGATAGAGTTTTTACTACCTACTGTAAAAATGTTGGCAAGTTAAATCTTTTGGCCAGATCGGAGAGAAAAATTAAGTCAAAGTTAAGGTATGGTTTAGAGTTATTTTATTTGTCAAGAATTGAATTTGTTCAAGGGAAAAATTATAAAACTATAATAGACGTTTCTTTGATTAATAGATTTAGATATCTAAGAAATGATTTGAGGATACTATCTGTGGCTTATAGGATTTCGGAGCTGTTAGACGATTTTCTTAATGGGCAGGAGAAAGATGAGGAGATTTGGAATTTGATTATAGGTACTTTTAGAAATCTAAATAATTTAGGAAGATCTATCCAGAATAAAGACAAGAAAATAAATTATATTATTAATAGATTAAGACTTATTTATTATTATTTCTTTTGGAATTTTATTTTTTATCTTGGATATAAACCTAGTTTATATAATTGTGTCTTATGTCATAATGCGTTGGGCGGCAAAGATTATTCATTCTTTTCATCGGAAAAAGGAGGAGTTGTCTGCTGTAATTGCGCTAAAAGAATTAAGGGTTTAGTAGACAAGAATAGCGCAAGACAATATAATATTGAAACAGTTAACTCAGAAACAATATTATTCTTGAAAAGGGTGTTGGAAAAAGATTGGATCAGCTTCTTTGAATCAGAAAAGAATTTTGATTGTTGGGATTATCTAGAAAATATCAGTAATAAATATTATCGTTATTTTGTTCCACGAATGCGGTCCGAAGTTTGAATTAATTGTAAAGATTTGATTAATGTTTTGTTATTGCGACGATATCAATTTTTATAACAATTTTGTTAATATCATAAATATCTTAATATGAGTATGAAAAAGTTTGTCACTTTTGTAATTATTTTAACCCTTATTATTGGTGCAGTCGGATTTTTTTATTATCACAGAAATCTTTATTCTAAAGAGACAATGAAATTGGAAATTTTGGGCCCTGATTCTGTGAATATGGGAGACGAGGTTGAGTATATCGTTAAATATAAAAATAATGGAAACGTGAAATTAAAAGATGTGCAGTTAATATTTGAATATCCTGATCATTCATTGGTTGATAATAATGGTCCCTTGAGAGTTCAAAAAGATCTTCCTGATATCTATCCAGGGGAGGAAAAGAGTCTCCATTTTAGGTGTAAACTCTTTGGGAAAGAAGGAGAAGCAAAAGAAGCAAAAGCTTATTTGAGTTATCGCTTAAATGGTCTTAAGGCACGTTTTGAATCGGATACCACTTTTACCACCCAAATAAAATTTGTACCGATTACTTTTGAAATTGATACTTCTTCTCGGACAGAATCAGGTAGAGAAGTTAATTTGTCTATAAATTATTTCTCAAATATAGATTACCCTTTATTTGACATAGGGATAAGAATTAATTACCCGAATGGTTTTCAATATACAGGTAGTAATCCGTCTGCCCTAGATAAAACAAATTGGAATATAAGCTCTATAAATAAAGCAAATGGAGGGAGAATTAAAATTAAAGGAATATTGACAGGTAATGTTGGTGATCAAAAGGTGTTTCGGGCTCAACTTGGAGTCTGGCAAAATGGGGAATTTGTCGTTTTGAAAGAAGCGACGAAAAGCATAGAAATTATAGAGCCTACCTTGTATATAAGTCAAGAAGTTAACAACTCTTCTCAATACAATGCTTCTCTTGGTGACATTTTACATTATAAAATTTTTTTCAAGAATATTGGACAGAAACCATTTGAAAAGCTATTTTTGGTAGTTAGACTTAAAGGAAAACTATTTGATTTTCAAACTATTCGGTCTGATCTTGGGCAGTGCGAACCAGGAGATAATTCAGTGATATGGGATTGGAGACAGGTCCCTGCGCTTAGGTTTTTGGATATAGGGCAGGAAGGATCGGTTGAATTTTGGATTAAACTAAAAAAGGATTGGCCATATCATAATGAAAGCGATAAAAATCTCAGTCTAATTGATAGCGTAACTTTTCCTAGCCAGATCCAGAGTGAGTTTGTAACAAAAATTAATTCTCATCTTGGGGTTAGCCAAAAAGGCTATATTGACGATGAGGTTTTCGGATCAGAGGGCCCTCTTCCTCCAAAGGTTGGAGAAAAAAGTTTGTTCACTATTATTTGGCGAACCAATAATTCTTATAACCAGGTCAACAATGTAAAAGTAAAAGCCACTCTTCCTGCCAATGTTGAATTAACAGGGAAAATTTTGCCAGAGTCTTCTGTTTTTACTTTTGATTCAAAAAGTAGGCAAATTGTTTGGGATGTAGGGAACTTATCCCCTGGCGAGGGAATAAATGAACCTGTCCAAGTTGCTTTTCAGGTTGCTTTAACGCCAACTGAGACGCAAAAAGGGAAAACTCCTATTTTGATCTCAATCGCTACTGTTTCCGGTGAAGATCAATGGACGGGTGAATTACTATTTTCTACAAGTTCAGCTATAACGACCAAATTGGATAAAAATAGTAATAATATTGGAGTAGTTAAATAGTATAGAGTATTTTTTGTAATTTATGGTTAAAGATATAGTTCAAAAAATAGTATCTCTGTGTAAGCGTCGAGGATTTGTTTTTCCTTCTTCTGAGATCTATGGTGGAATTGGTGGGTTTTATGATTTTGGTCCTTTGGGGGTAGAATTGAAAAATAATATTAAAAGATCTTGGTGGAAATTTATGATTCATGAGCGAGAAAATGTTGTTGGCCTAGATTCTTCTGTGGTGATGAATTCTATGGTTTGGCAAGCGTCAGGGCATACCGAGAATTTTACTGATCCGTTGTCAGAATGCAAATCTTGCCATAAAAGATTTAGGGCAGATCATTTAGTAGAAGATATAAGAAATTCGGGTAAAATGAACGAATATGGATTATCAGATAATGATTTAGATGATATTGCTAAGGTAATTACAAAAATAAAATGCCCGGAATGTGGAGGTGAGCTAACTCCTCCTCGCCAGTTTAATTTGATGTTTAAAACATATATAGGGCCTGTTGAAGATGATGCTACGAGAACATATCTGCGCCCTGAAACAGCTCAAGGAATTTTTATTAATTATAAAAATATATTAGATACTCAAAGAGTAAAGATCCCTTTTGGAATAGGGCAGATAGGAAAAGCGTTTAGAAATGAAATTACGCCTGGAAATTTTATATTTAGGACAAGAGAATTTGAACAGATGGAGTTAGAATATTTTGTTAAACCCGGTAATGATGATGAAATTTTTCATAAATGGGTTGAAGAAAGAATGAAATGGTATACGAAGATATTGGGAATTAAGAAAGAAAGATTAAGAATAAGACCACATAAAAAGGAGGAACTAGCCCATTATGCTAAATCTTGTGTTGATATTGAATATCTTTTTCCTTGGGGTTGGGGTGAAATTGAAGGGATTGCTAATCGTCAGGATTTTGATTTAAGTCAGCACCAACGGTTTTCTGGAATTGATTTAAGATATTTTGATGAAAAAGAAAATAAATATTATATTCCCTATGTTATTGAACCATCTTGTGGGGTAGAAAGAGTAATGTTTGCTTTGCTCTGCGATGGTTTTAATGAAATTGAAGGAGGTAGAACAAAAACAACAAAACCAGCGGAACGATCAGAAATTGTTTTAAAGATAAATAGGAATTTGGCCCCTATTCAGGTAGCTATATTACCTTTAGTTAGAAATAAGGAGGAGATAACCAAAAAGGCGAGAGAGGTTTATCAAATGTTGAGATCTCATTTTGTTTGTCAGTATGATGAATCAGGTTCAATTGGCAGAAGATATAGAAGGCAGGACGAGATAGGAACTGCTTTTTGTTTAACGATTGACTTTGAATCTTTAGAGCAAGATGATTTAACGTGCCGCGATCGTGATACAATGGAACAGGTAAGAGTAAAAATTGGAGATTTAATTGAATTTTTAAAAAATAAATTTAACAAATAGAATATAATATGTTTAAAAAGACTATTCTTAAAAATGGGGTTAGACTTATCACTAGCTCTCAAAAAAATACTCAGGCAGTAACCGTTTTGGTTTTAGTGGGAACAGGGTCAAAATATGAAACAAAGGAAATAAATGGAGTTTCTCATTTTTTGGAGCATATGATGTTTAAAGGGACAAAAAAGCGTCCTACTCCAATTTCAATTGCTGAGACATTAGATAAGGTAGGTGGCAGTTATAATGCTTTTACAGGAGAGGATTATACAGGGTATTATGCCAAAGTGGCTGCTCAGCATTTTGATTTGGCGTTAGATTGGGTCTCTGATATTTTTTTGAATTCTACTCTTCCTAAAAAGGAGATAGAAAAGGAAAAGGGAGTAATTGTTGAGGAGATTAATATGAATTATGACCATCCAATGAGCTATGTTCAAGTTTTATGGAACAGATTATTGTATGGCGATCAGCCGGCTGGCTGGGATATTCTTGGCCCAAAGGAGAATGTATTAGGAATGACAAGAGATGAATTACTTGATTATAGAAAGAAACAATATAAGGCTGGAAATATTGTTGTTTCTATTGCTGGCAATTTCTCACAGAAAGAAGCGATTGAGATGGTTAAAGAATATTTCTTAAAATCTCCGCAAGGGCAATGGATAAAAAAGTCAAAGGTTATAGAGGAGCAAGATAAACCAAGCTTGATATTGGATTATAGAAAAACTGATCAAACTCATCTCGTTTTGGGTGTGAGAGGTTATAATCTTTTTCATCCAGAGAGATATGCTCAAGAATTATTGGCAACTGTTTTAGGCGGGATGATGAGTTCAAGACTTTTCGTAGAGGTGCGAGAGAAATTAGGAGCTGCTTATTACGTTAAGACCGATGTAGATGAAAATCCTGATACAGGATTTTTAGCTACTAGAGTGGGTGTTGATAATACAAAAGTAAAACAAGTAATAAAAGCAATTCTAAAAGAATATAAGAAGATATCACAAAGAAGAATTTCTGAAAGCGAACTCCAAAAATCTAAAGATTATCTGAAAGGTAAAATGGCTCTAGCCTTAGAATCATCTGATGCCCAGGCGTCTTTCTATTCTATTCAGGAGCTTTTGGAAGGCCATATTTTAACACAAGAAGAGATTTGCGATAATCTTGACAAAGTTAAAACGGAAGATATACTAAGGGTTTCCCGAGACATATTTCAGTCTAAAAATCTGAATTTAGCACTGGTTGGACCGTTCAGAAACAAGCGAACATTCAAAGAGCTATTAAAGCTTTAAAAGATAAAGTTATGGATAATGGAAGGGTATTAGATATTTCTTGGGGTACAATTTTGAAGGTTTCATTCACATTGCTTTGTTTTTATATTGTCTATTTAATAAGGGATATATTGATATGGATTGTTTTTGCGATGATTATATCAATCTTGTTTAATCCTGCTATTGATTTTTTTCAAAAGAAAATTCATTTTCCAAGAGTTTTATCAACCATTCTGGTTTATGTAGCCTTTTTCGGGATAATAGGATTTACTACTTATTGGAGTGCTCCTATCTTTTTTCATGAAATTCAACAATTTGCCCAATCCTTTCCTCAATATTTTGAGAAGATTTCTCCACCATTAAGGATTATAGGTATTCAAGCCTTTGATAATTTAGGAAGTTTTACTCAGACAATAGAAATTACGCTTCAAAAGGCATCTTCCAATGTCTTTAGTGCTATAGGAATTATTTTTGGAGGAATTCTTTCTACTGTCAGTATTTTTTCTCTTGCTATTTTCTTATCTCTTGAGGAAAAAGGTATTGATAAAGTAGTGATGATTTTATCTCCTCGAAGGCATGAATCTTATTTTCTATCCCTTTGGAACAGAAGCCAAAGAAAAGTAGCTGGTTGGTTCGGGGCCAGGCTTTTGGCGTGTATGTTTGTCGGGACCCTAACTGCTATTTCTTGCTATGTTCTAGATATCAAATATGCTATGGCTTTTGGTTTGATAGCAGGTGTTCTAGATATTATTCCTGCTATTGGTCCGGTTATTGCTGGAACAATGATTATTCTTTTTGTTATTTTGATGTCTTGGTTTAAAGCCTTGTTAATGTTGATCATATTTATCCTTATTCAGCAGGCAGAAGGCAATATTTTAATCCCTCTTTTAACTAAAAAATTTATTGGTTTGCCGCCAATAATAGTTTTAATTGCTCTTTTGGTTGGAGGAAAATTATGGGGTATTCTGGGCACTGTTTTAGCAATTCCATTGGCTGGTATGTTATTTGAATTTTTGAAGGATTTTTTGGAAAAAAGAAAAATTTCTGATTCTAAAAACGAGTTTTCTATAAATAGACACAGGGATACCCCAAGAACTTCTAAAAAAATAGTAATTTTGTAAATTATATCCCAATTATTTTACAGGATTTTATATAACTGCGCTGTAAAAAAATTGTTCTACTATTCATTGTTTTATCCGTTAGTGGGGCAATAGGGTAAACTCCACGGGATACTCCACGGGACGTCGTCTTCTGTGGGGACGATGTTCCAAGCTTATGACATCACCGTATTCAGAATACTCTAACTTGTATTAGTTGTTGTATTCAAAATTATAACCCGATTTCCTTTAGTGCGAAGTATAGATTCCCGTTTTCGCGGAAATGACAAAAGAGATTGAAAATAACATTTTTTAGTTGATTTAATCAACTCTTTTTTTTGATTGCAATGAATTGTTTCTTTAAATAATTTTTGGTATTATAACTATAGAATATATTTATAAATAATTATATGCTTTTGTCTTTTTTCTACATTTCTGGGATCATAAACGGAATCAGTTTTGCTGTCTTAGGCCTGCTGGTTTTTTTAAATAACCCCAAGAGAAAGTTAAACCAATCATATGCCCTGTTTAGTTTTACTGTGGTGTGGTGGTCAATAAGTTATGCCGTTTGGCAACTTTCAGGGGAATATAGAGTTGCTTTGTTTTGGGCAAGGATGCTGAATTTTGCGTCGCTTTTTATTCCTATATCTTTCTTGTTTTGGATTTTAACTTTATTGGGCGTTGAAAAAGAAAAAGAGGGTAAGATAGTTCTGGTT
>WFRC01000222.1 GCA_015486685.1 Caldifarciminota bacterium | reverse complement strand
TCTCTTCGGGGTCAGTCATAAACTATCAACTTTTAGCTGAGAGTCTATCCAAGAATATTACAGAATTGACATTCATAAGTCCTTCATTTTCAATGAGCAAAATTTTATTTTTTAATTCTCGGACAAACTCTTGACAAATTCTTATTAGTGATTATTTTCAAGTTATGGCAAGGGCTATAAGAATTGATTTTTTAGGGGCTTTACATCATGTAATTATAAAAGGCAATAGAGGGGGCGATATTTTCTATAATGCAAAAGACAGAGAAAAATTCCTCTCCCGCTTATCCTTACTTATAAAAAGGTATGATTTTACCTTATATGCCTACTGCCTTATGGACAATCATGTCCATCTTCTTATAGAGACGGGAAGCACACCTCTTTCAAAACTAATGGGTGAACTTCTCACACATTATGTTCAAGGTTTTAACAAAAAATGGAACAAAAAAGGACATTTACTTGGAGATAGATATAAAAGCATACTGGTGGATAAAAAGCAATATCTTCTTGTTCTTGCAAGATATATCCACTTAAATCCTGTGAAGGCAAAGATTGTAGCACTACCAGAAGAATATCCCTGGTCAAGTTATAAGGAATATATATCTGTCCCGCATTTAGTATCTCCTTCATTAGTGCTTTCATATTTTAAGAATGTAGAAGAATTTAAAAGATTTACCCTTGAAGGAATAAAGAAAAAGAAACCACCTTTAAAAAAAGTCCAAAATTATCTTGTTTATGGAACCAAGGAATTTATGCATCAGACTTTGGAAAAGGTAAGGAAAGAAAGAAGGAGAAAAGGGAGAAAGGCAAAAAAAATAAAAGTTTTAGATGTAGATAATTTCCTTAAGGAAAAATACGGAAAGCAGATAGAGGATATTGGAAACTATTCGAAAGAACCGTTGAAGAAAGTAGCAGTTGCGTTATTAAGAGAGAGAGTACATCTTACATTCAAAGAGATATCCAGAATTTTTAAAACAACACCTCAATCTATCCATAAATTATACCACGCAAGCAGTGTCATGGGAGAAAAACTTGAAGAATTTGAACGATGGATAGAGAAAAGTTGATAGTTTATGACTGACCCCAGGGGATTTTTGTGTGATCTGGTAGGTACACTGGTAAAGAGTAAGTATATGGATCCATTTCCCGGGGCAGTTGAGGTATTTAATGAACTCCGGCGGAAATTTCCTGTCGCTATTATTACAAATAATTCCACCCAAACAACAGAGGAATTGAAATCAAAACTTACTTTGAATGGTTTTCAGGTTAAGAATGTCCCTCTCATATCTCCATTTACTGTCTTAAAAGAGATTCTGGATAAATATAAATCAGAGAAAATCTTTGTAATTGGCGAAGAGGTGGTAAAACAGAGAATTGAGAAAATGGGTTATAGATTGGGTGAAGGTGGTATTGTAATTGTGGGACTTGACAGACATCTAACCTATGAAACCCTGAAAAAGACAACAAATATCATTCTTAATGGTGGAAAACTATTTGGATTTCATAACAATAAACTGTATCTTGTCCGTGAAGGAGAAGTAGGTCCCAGTGTGGGTGCAATACTTGCATTTCTTGAATATGCAACAGATATAAAGGCAGAAATCTTTGGGAAACCCGATAGAAGATTTTACACATCTGCATTAAAATATCTTAATTTACATACCGAAGAGGTTGCTGTTGTAGGAGACGACCCATTTACGGAAATCCAGATGCCTGCGAAATACGGGTTTAAGACAATCTTCTTGAAATGCGGGAAATATAAAGAACTGCCCCAAAATATAAAGGCTGATTATGTGTTCAATGATTTTACCGGGATGGAGAAATTTCTGGCAGGCAGCGAAAGAGCATGAGGCATAAGGCGTAAAGCGTGAGAAGATAGAAGATATTGGATGTTGGATAAAATAAGCGTTGTTTTTACAATTCACGCCTCACGATTTACGATTAACGAAAATATTTGGATTTAGGATTTTTTCTAAAAAAATTATTGCTAATCACAAAATTTTTATTATCTTAATGCTGTGGAAAGTTTTATATTTGACCCTATAGAACATTTGAAAAAGATTGCACTTCCAGATGGAGGAAAAATCATCTTGCTTGTGCTGGATGGTCTGGGTGGACTCAAAATAGATGGTAAGACTGCCCTTGAAATGGCAAATACCCCAAATATGGACAAACTTGCAAGAAAATATGAAACAGGACTATTTATCCCTGTTTTCCCGGGAATTACACCAGGAAGTGGTCCCGGTCATCTGTCGCTCTTCGGATATAATTCTTTAAAATACGATATAGGCAGAGGCATTTTAGAAACACTCGGGCTGGATATGGAAGTAAAGATTGGAGATATTACCGCCAGAGGGAATTTCTGCACAATGGAAGGGGATGTTGTAAAAGATAGAAGGGCAGGGAGGATACCTACTGAGGAAAATCAAAAATTGATTTCGTTTATCTCACAAAAGATTCAATCCATTGAAGATGTCAGGATTATATTAAAGAGTGGTAAAGAACACAGATTTGCAGTAATATTTAGAGGAGAAGGTTTGGGGCCTGCAACAGATACAGACCCGCACAGAGATGGAGAAAGATTAAAAACTTCATCCTCTTCTGGTAAAGACGGTGACAAAACTGCCAGTATAATAAATAAATTTACCAATAAAGTAAGAAAAATCCTTGCCGATAATAAACCTGCAAACGGTATTCTCTTGCGAGGCGTTTCTTTGATGCCTGAAATTCCACAATTTCCTGAGATTTATAAGTTAAAGGCAGGGGCTATTGCGACATATCCTATGTACAGGGGTATTGCAAAACTTGTAGGTATGGAGATTATACCAACAGGGACTACAAACAGGGATGTGATTGATACATTGATTCATCATTTTTCTGATTATGATTATTTCTATGTGCATATCAAAAAGACAGATTCTTACGGTGAAGATGGAGATATAGAAAAGAAGAAATCTGTCATTGAAGAAATAGATGGATATATTCCCGAAATTTCCTCTCTAAAACCCGATGTGTTGGCAATCACAGGAGACCATTCAACACCTGCAAAGATGAAAGGGCACTCCTGGCACCCTGTTCCATTCTTGCTTGTTTCTAATGTTACAAGAGAAGGATATGCTGAGGCATTTTCTGAGAAGGAGTGTCTTAAAGGCTCACTGGGCATATTTCCTGGTATATATATTACCTCTTTATTACTTGCTCATTCAGGTAGACTTGATAAATACGGCGCATAACAAGATTGGAGTCAGTCGTTCAAATTACAAAAACTCATTTTTTTTAGATTTTCTTATCAAGGGCTTAAGAGAAAAGTTGATAGTTTATGACTGACCCCACCAGATGAAAAAATGTGTTGACAAATGCCTTTTTTGTGTGTATATTCAGGTATGAAAATATTGATTTCGGGTTGTGCAGGATTTATCGGGAGTCATCTTTGTGAATACCTATTGAAAGCATCCCATACCATTGTTGGGATAGATAATTATATCACAGGGAAAGAAGAAAATATGAGTTCCTTATTTGTCTCCAAAAATTTCAAGTTTATTCAGGGTGATGTAGCAGATAGGGATTTTTCTATTGATGATAAGTTCGATTATGTGCTTCATCTTGCCGCACTTGCGAGTCCTGTATTTTATTATAAATATCCTATAAATAGTCTTACTGTGGGCGCTCTGGGAACTCAAAATATGCTTGAGGTTGCAAGAAAGTCTGATGCGGAATTTCTTTTAACATCTACATCAGAGGTATACGGGGACCCCGAGATACACCCCCAACCAGAGAAATATTGGGGTAATGTAAATCCTATTGGAATCCGCTCTGTTTACGATGAATCAAAGAGATATAGTGAAGCAATTACAATGGCATACAAAAGATATTATGGTCTAAAAACGCATATAGTAAGAATATTTAACACCTATGGACCGCGAATGAGGAAAGATGATGGCAGGGTAATACCCGAATTTATTATGTCTGCCTTGAACGATAAACCCATACCTGTTTTCGGTGATGGTAAACAGACAAGAAGTTTTTGTTATATAGATGATATGGTAAAAGGTATTTCTGCGATGATGGATTCAGACGCTCCCGGACCTATAAATTTGGGAAATCCAGAAGAATTTACCATCATTGAACTTGCGGAAAAGATTAAGGATATTATAGAAAGCAGGAGTGAAATTGTTTTTAAACCACTTCCTGAGGACGACCCAAAAAGGAGAAAACCTATTATTGAAAAGGCAATGAAAATCTTAAATTGGAAGCCTAGATATTCATTGGAAAAGGGGCTAAAGGAAACCATTGAATGGTTAAAAAACCATTAGTTTCTATAATAGTTCCTGCATATAACGAGCAAGAAAATCTCTCTGCGTTAAAAGAAAATTTATCTTTACTGCGGGAAAGAGATAATCAAAGGGTATATGAAATTATTATTGTTGATGATGGAAGTTCTGACGACACATATAGGCAAGCAAAAAGACTCTTTGGTAAAACAAAAAATGTCAGGGTCTTAAAACATAGAGCAAATTTTGGGAAAACAGATGCAATTATCACAGGTTTCGAAAATAGCAGAGGGAGATACATCGCAATACTTGATGCAGACTTACAGTATGATGCAATGGAAATACCTATTTTACTTGATAGATTGGAGGAAGGATACGATATAGTTTCAGGATGGAAGGTGGGCAAATATGAGAAAAAATTTGTTTCCGCTGTCTATAATTATCTTTCAAGGCTTCTTTTCAGGATTCCTGTGCACGACCAGAATGCAATGAAGGTAATGAAGAGGGAAATTCTTGAATCAGTACCATTAAGGAAAGAATGGCACAGATATATTGTTACCCTCGCTGTAAGTATGGGATTCAGGGCTTCCGAAAAGAAGGTATCGTTGAGACCCAGATATAGGGGAGAATCAAAATATAGAGGCAAAGGGAGGATAGTCATTGGTTTGCTTGATTTGATTGCAGTAAAGTTTCAGGTCTCTTTTATGAGAAAGCCTATGCTATTTTTTGGCTCAACAGGTGGAATAAGTTTAATATTAGGCTTTTTTGTAGGTATCTATGCCATAGTCCTAAGAGCAGGATTCCATCATGGTTATCGTCCTCTTTTATATCTTGTAATACTCCTGATACTTGTTGGATTTCTCCTATTCTTATTTGGTTTTCTTGCTGAGGCAATTGCTTCTCTATATGATGAATTAAAGAGAATGGAAAGGAAGGATGATAAAAAAACTGTGGGAAAAACTTAAAAAAACAAGAGAAAAGTTTAAGAATGCTATTTTAAGAATTACGAAGAGAACCGACCCGGATGCTATAAGTGAAATGGAAGAAGTGCTTATAGAATCAGATATGGGTGTTAAAACAGCAGAAAACCTTATAGAAAAATTAAAATCTACCAGAAGAGAAGATTATTTAACCGTTATAAGAAAGAGTTTGATAGAGAAATTTTCCGTATCTCAGACAGAAGAGTGCCTTCCACCTTGTGTTTATCTTTTTGTTGGAGTGAACGGCGTAGGAAAGACTACAACAATTGCAAAATTGGGAAAGAGATTTACAAAAATGGGTAAAAAGGTGATTCTTGCCGCCTGTGATACATACAGGGCAGGTGCCCAAGAACAATTGAACATATGGGCAAAAAGGGTTAATGCTGATATTGTTTTATCGCAATATGGCGCAGACCCCGCATCTGTTGCTTATGATGCATATAATGCTGCTGTAAATAGAAAGAAGGATATACTTCTGATAGATACAGCAGGTAGACTTCATACAAAGCATAATTTGATGGAAGAGATGAAAAAGATAAAAAGGGTACTACAAAAATTAAAACCCGATATTCCTCAGGAAACTTTATTAGTAATTGATGCTACGGTAGGGCAAAATGGACTTTCTCAGGCAGTTGAATTTCATAATGCTTTGACGCTTACAGGTATTGTATTGACAAAATTGGATGGAACGGCAAAAGGAGGAATTGTCATCAGTATAGCCGAAGCACTTGGAATACCTATAAAATTTATTGGAATAGGAGAAAGGGAAGATGACCTGATTCCATTTGACCCTTATGAATTTATTGATGCCATCATCCCTGAAAAAATGGAGGTATAAAATGTTAAATGACGAGAGATACAGAAAGGATATTGAAGCATTTTCGCAACTTTTAATGAGAGAATACTATCTACATTTTTCAGGACAAAAGGACATCCTTGAAATCTCAAAGATATTTGATGATTTTAAGGATTTATATGATAATATTTCCATAAATTACTTAAAAGAGGGAGTGGATGATTTCCCTGCACATAGAAAAATGCTTGCATTTTCTCTTGGACTCAGGATTGCTGCGGATATAAAAGAACTTACCGAGAAATTGGAGAATCAGATTGCCCGCAGCAATATAAAAATAAATGGTGAAAAAATACCTTATTACCAATCTTTTATATTGATGCAAAATAGTGGCAAGAGAAAAGAGAGAAATGAAATTTATGAAAAGAGGCTGGAAATTGTCAAAAAGATGAATTCGTTAAGGAAAAAAATATGGAAAAGGATTTACAAAGTAGAAAAATACTACGGTTATGAAAATTATTATCAGATGAATGTCGAGCTTCAGGAGATTGATTTCCAGAAACTCTTTGATAAGATAGAAGTGTTTCTTGATAAAACTGAGGAAAAATATCTGGATGGAATGGATAGGCTCATTAGAAAAAAGGCAAAGGTGAACATTGAAGATGCATTACCTCATGATGTAAGTTATTTGTTCAGGGGAAAAGAATTTGATAAATATTTCCCGCCAAACAAACTTATGCCTTCAATAAAGAAGTTTCTAAAAAATATAGGTATAGTTTTTGAAGATTATCCCAATATACATATAGACCTTGAAAAAAGACCCAGAAAAAATCCAAGGGCTTTTTGTGCACCTGTAAGGGTGCCTGATGAAATATATCTTAACCATCTGCCAACAGGCGGACATTTAGATTTTTCAACCACGATGCATGAATTGGGACACACACTCCATTTTGCAAATACGAGTAGAAAGTTACCCCCAGAAGATAAATACTTTGGGGATAAAGGATTATCAGAAGTTTATGCGTTTTTATTCCAATATCTTGTATCAAATCCTTTATGGGTGAAAAAATTTGTTTCTACAAAGGTACCTGATGAATATTTTGTATTAAAAAGATTAGAGAAGATTTTTATAATAAGACGGTATATTGGAAAATTGGAATATGAAATAAAACTTCACCAGGATGAATCTCTCGAAAACGGCTGGAAAATCTATGAGGAAGCATTAAAAGGAACAACAGGAATAAATTATCCACCTGTGATGTATTTAGAAGATATGGATGATGAATTTTATTCAGGCTCATATTTGAGGGCATGGTTTACAGAGGCACATCTTGAACACACATTGAAGGATAAATTTGGAGATGAGTGGTTTTCAGAAAAGAAGGCGGGCACATACTTAAAAGAACTCTGGAAATTTGGCGAAAAAATCAAGATAGAAGAACTTTTGAAAGAAATAGGTTATAATAAACTTAATCCTTCCATCCTTATAAAGGCACTAATATTATGAAGGGTTAAGCGCTAAAAGAGAACGAGAGAAAAATAGTTCAAAAGTTAAAAGGTTGTAAAGTTGTAAAATGAAAGAACTGGTGATATAGTTATATGGTAATATCTATATAATGCTTATAAGGAAATGCATATCAACTTATTACCGTATTATTTTTTGCTAATGGCTTTCGGCTAACTGTCTATGGCTGTTTTTAGAACCTGAAACTTTTGAAAATGTCAAGTACTATCCCCATTTAAAAATTTTCTTGCCAAAGGAAAAAAAAGTATTATATTACAAGCCGTATGAAAAAACATAAACATTTTAAGAGGAGGTAAATATAATGAGAGACAAAAGAGCAGATTTAGCAGGTCCTGGTATTGGCAACTATGAAGATTTAGAAAAAATACTTCCCCAGGATTATTACTCTATATTGAACCCAAAAGAAACTCAGAAGGCTATCTTTGCAGTAAAAAGATACATAGAAGAGAATCTAAGCAAGGAGCTTAATCTGACAATGGTTACAGTACCATTAATTGTAGATGTGGAGAGCGGTATGAATGATATGTTGGACCGTGATGGTTCCAGAACGCCAATAGAGTTTAATTGCGGACTGGGGTTGGAAAAACCAATACGGGCATCCATTGTGCAAGCGGCAACCAAATGGAAAAGGTTCGCTCTGAAGCAATTTGGAATGGGGGTTGGAGAAGGACTACTTACAGATATGCGCGCAGTGCGTAAAGATTACTTTCTTGACCATGACCACAGCGCTTATGTAGACCAGTGGGATTGGGAAATGACGATAACAGAGGAGCAACGGAATTTAAATTTTCTGACAGAGGTGGTAAAAAAAATATGGAAAGTTATTAAAGGCGCTGAAACCTATATCCAGGGATTATTCCCCAAATTAAAGACAGACAAATATCCTAATTTACCGGATGAACTTACCTTCATACATGCCGAAGACATACTTGATAAATATCCTGACCTGCCGAGAAAAGAGCGGGAAACAAGGATATTACAAGAATACCCTGCTGTTTTTATCTATGGAATTGGTTGGCCACTTAAAGATGGTTATCCTCATGAAATGAGGGCAGCAGATTATGATGACTGGATTACAGAAACAAGGTCCAAAGATGGCAGACCTATGCACGGTCTCAATGGAGATATCCTTGTCTGGAATCCTGTAACGAAACGTCGCCATGAACTTTCATCTATGGGTATCCGTGTTAATCCTAAAACACTTAAGATGCAACTTGAAATGTCCGGACAACTGGATTTTCTTGAATTTCCATATCACAAGGCAATCTTGAACAATGAAATCCCATTGAGTATCGGCGGAGGGATTGGACAATCTCGCACATATATGTTTTTACTCCGCAAGGCACATTTGGGAGAGGTTAGTGTAACAGTATGGCCCAAAATATTAAAGGATATATGCAAGAAAAAGAACATTTATGTGCTTGAGTGATTAAATTTTTTTTTGATTTAGAACTAATGGCCGTAGATGTGGCTGAAAAATTGCCGTCTGCGGCCATTTTTTTACTATTTTATAATTTATAAGACTGACCCCATTAGTTTTACAAGTATTGCTTTCTGGATGTGGAGTCTATTTTCTGATTCATCCAGGACGACAGAATGTGGTCCATCAAGCACATCAGAGGTAATTTCCTCACCTCTATGGGCTGGCAGGCAGTGCATAACAATTACATCTTTTCTGGCATATTCCAATAATTTGTTATTCACCTGATATTTCTTAAATCTCTTTATTCTTTCCTCTCTTTCAGCCTCTTCTCCCATTGATGTCCAGACATCGGTATATATTATATCTGCATCCTGCACTGCCTCTTCCGGAGAGTTTGTCTGTAGAAGCTTTACCCCTGTTCTATCTGCTATTTCTTTTGCTTTGTTGAAAATGCTCGGATTTATTTCATATCCCACAGGTGAAGCAATAGAAAAGTCCGAACCAAGGATGGCTGATGCATATAATAGGGAATTTGCTACATTATTGCCGTCACCGATAAAAGCAAGTTTTAATCCATCAACCCTATTTTTATGCTCCAATATCGTAAGGTAATCTGCAAGTATCTGGCAGGGATGCTCGTAATCGGATAAACCATTGATAACAGGTATACTTGCATTTTCCGCCAGTTCGACTATGGTATTATGAGAAAAAGTTCTTGCCATAATTCCATCCACCCATCTTGAAAGATTCCTCGCAACATCTGCAACTGACTCTCTCTTACCAAGTTTAATATCTGATGGTGCAAGATATATACCATATCCTCCCAATTGATAGATACCTATCTCAAATGTCACCCGAGTCCTCAAAGAAGGTTTTTCATAAATCATTGCCAGTGCTTTTCCTTTCAGATAATGGTGCTCAATCCCATTTTTCACATTTTTCTTCAGTTTAGAAGCAATATCAAAGAGTTCAAGCATCTCATTTTTGCTTAAATCAGTTATAGATAAAAGGTCTTTTTTCACATCTCCTCCTGTTTTTCTATAAGATAATTCTATAATACATTCTGTCAAGGATTCAGTTGATAAAAAACGGAAAATATATTCACGCATTACTGCCTTTTATTCTTCGTTTTTCACATTTTACGATTTACGCCTTATGACTCACGGTCTCTCACTCCCGCATTGTTATGGAGTGCAAAAGGTCTCATTGACATTTTTTGGGGGGAATAGCAATTAAAAAAAGTGTCACAGAGTCAAGCACCGTCCCCATTTTTTTTGACTTGACAAAAATAAAAAAAATTCTATATTGACAGAGATGGAAAAAAAATCTCCCTGGTTAAAAATAACCGAAGAAAATAAGTGGATATTGCTTATACTTTTGCTTGCTGTATTTTTCTGGATTATTCTGGTGCAGACGCTCAGCATCAGATGTGGAAGTGGGTTGGGTATTCCCAGCGAAGATGGATATACAAATCTCTTATTCGCAAAGAGGTGGGCTCAGGGGCATCCATACCAATTCAATATTGGGGATAAGCCTTCTACTGCTGCACCTGACCATCTTTATCCTTTAATTCTATCCATTGGCTGGCTCATAGGCTTCAGGACAAATGAATTATTTGTTTTCTGGGCATATATTCTGAATCTGTTATTACTGTTAGGTTCCCTATATTTTATATATAAATTCTTTTCAGAATATCTGGATAAAACCGCAGGCATTATTACAGCATTTTTCACCCTGATTTCACCTGCTATATTTAACAATTTTTTTATGGTAAATGATTTTTCCCTGTATTTCTTTCTGTTCTTCGGCGCACTTGCCTATATCAAAAAATTTCCCTTATTTGTCATTTTAACTATCTTAACAGGTCTTTCAAGACCTGATGGACTTTTAGGGGTATCTGTTCTTATCGCTGTCCAAATCTTCAGAACAGGTTTTTATAAGAAAAAAATACCTGTCTATTTCCTGATATATGTCTTAGTCTCCTTTCAATATTTGTTAAATTTTATTATTTCAGGCACATTTTTACCTCAAGGGGTTGTCCCGCAAGGGTTATGGCATTATTCTGATATTCCGGGAATGATTATATCCGGTTTTTCCACCCTGATCAACCAGATAAAATCCACATTCTTCAGTTATTACTCAATAGCACAACACATAGGATTCTTGGGAGGCCCCTTATATTCAGGATTACCACCACTATTTTTTATATTCTTCCTTATTGGTTTATATATCTTAAAGAATAAATGGAAAGAGAATTTAACCTTTATTGGATATATTGCACTTCTATTTTTGGGAGATAGTTTTACTATGTTTTCAGGTGTTCACTTAAATAGGCATATTATACCTGCATATCCATTAATCATTGGCATAGGTATTTATGGGGTATTGAACCTTGAAATAAAGGATTGGAATTTAAAGAAAATTTTTCTTCCATTTTTCGCAGGGTTTCTCTTCCTTGAATTCGGAATTGGATTTGGGAAATACATTCTGGTTTCAGAAACAGCCCTTATATTTAAGGATTCTGCTGTATGGATAGAAAGACACCTTCCTGATAAAGCAAGGATATTTACATTGAGTGGCGCAGGTTTGAGATACTGGACAAAAGAAAGGTATATTCTATCACTTTCACCCGCAGTAAACCCAATATCATTCAAACAAAGTAGATTATACCAAAGAAATGTAGAAATGGCTGAATTCATAAAGAGCATAGGAAAGGGTGTAGATTATTTTTATGCAAAACAGGATGAAAATCAGCCTGTATGTAAGTGGTTGAAACAATTTTCCAGAGAAGTATTATACAAAACACATTTTGTCTCTTTGGAAAATGCCACTCTATTCAAGATTGATTTAACAGGGATGTCTAAAAAATACATACCAGAGACTCGCAGTCTGGTTGCAGAGTTAAATGTGGGAGACGGAATTTCTGAGAGACAATTTCACTATAAAACATTTTCCGTCCAACATAGGTACAGGGTAGATGGATTTCTGCAAAAGGGGGAAATAGATGGGCAGGAATATTGGGATGGAGGCAGGTTAATTGATGGTTATGAGGAATTTTCAGTAGATGTTCCCAGAAATAGGTCTATTGAAATTGTAATGCTTACAGGAGATAAATTCTGCGGTTATGCACATTTCAGATGCAAAAGGACAAAGATGGACATTACTCTTCCCGAGATTAATGTCAAATTAATAGTAAATAATACGATTATCAGCGTGAAAAATATTAAGCAAGCCAAAAATTTCCAACACATAACATTCACAATACCTCCAGACCTGAATTCAGGAAAATTAAAGGTTAAAATAACAGGTAATTATATCTCTTTCCATTATTGGGTTTATTTGAAATAAAAAGGGCGGATAACTCCGCCCTTTTTTGATGGTTGCACTCAAATTATGTAGTACCTGGCATTAAGGTTAAGTTAAGAATCTTCGCCTGACCAGAGCCTGTAATTCTATAATTTGCGCCACTACTAAGCCCATTATAATCAACCTTACCCGTATCTGTCGCGGCAGCATCACTTTGATTTACATATGCCTTGGTAATACCTGATTGCTGGTTATAGGGATTTCTGAAATTCTGTGGGATATATGAACCAGCTGATTCCCAGTTTGCACTTGTTGTAGGATATACACCATTACTATCCACATTTGCCGTCTCAACTGCAACCTGTAGCGTGTGCATATTTGCCTTTACAGATGACTCTTTTGCCCTTGCTATCACCTTTACGAAGTTTGGAATAGCAATTGCTGCAAGGATTCCAATGATGACAACCACAACCATCAACTCAATCAGCGTGAATCCTTTCTTTTTCATAATACACCTCCTTTTTTAGGTTTACATAAATATATGCAATTTTCATACCAAAAAAATACCTATGAGAATCAAGACATTGGGTATATGAGCATTTGCACTTTGCGAATTTTGTTAATAAAGTACATGCGAAGGAGTAAGTGTAAGATTTATTGCCGTAGAATCCTTACCTATCCCTGTTATCTGGTAGAATTTATTGGAGGAATCAGCCTTATATTCCACAACCCCGGGGATATTTGGCTGGGATTCATCCTGAATAGCGGAATCGGATTTATTATAAGGATTTTTAAAATTCGGAGGGAGTTCGGATTTGAGAACCGCTGCATTTGGAGGATATCCCGTATAATTATTATCCATTGGATACAATTCAACTGCTACCTGAGTGGTATGCATATTTGCAAGCATAGATGCATTCTTTGCCCTGTATGTTAATTTAACAAAATTAGGTATTGCAATTGCTGCTAATATACCTATAATTATAACTACTACCATTAACTCAATCAGTGTAAATCCTTTACGCATATCTTGAGTATAAAACATATTTTCCCCCTGTCAAGAGTTTTTTTAATTTTTTAAAAATTTTTTACATATTTATCAAAAAATATACAATTTTTATGCCAATCATATACCTTTGATAATCAAATACATAAATTTTGCTGTTTCGCATTCTGCAAAACATTCTTGGGGTCAGTCTTCCAGTTTCCAGCATTTTTATATGTTGTATTTTTCATTTTCCTGACAGGATGAGCAGGATAAAAATCCCACATTGCAAATTCTAAAATGCAAAGTGCAAATGGTTAAAGGTAAAAGGTTAAATGTTAAAGGTAGAAAATTAAAAAGAAAGTCTCTCCTATCCGTATCATCGTATTTCCATATCATCGTATCACCGTTATTGTTAAGATAATCGGGGCTGGGAAGCCCCTCCTACATAAATCTGGTAGATATCCTTTTAGCGGTCAGCGGTAGGCGGATAGCGGTTAGCATCTTCATTCCTTTCACCTTTTTCCTTTCACGTTTCACGCTTTACACCTTACGCTTCACGCTTTACGGTCTTTCTCGCTTATCTTACTCCAGAGGAAAAGGCTAAGAGGAAAAAATATCACCTTCCGCCCATTCCTTTCTCTTACCTCTATTCTATCCTTTTTATGTAAAATAAATGCAGTTGACTTTCCAAACCTATCTATGATATACCACATCCCTTTTC
>WFRC01000221.1 GCA_015486685.1 Caldifarciminota bacterium | reverse complement strand
GTATATTGGATAGAGAAAATCATTGACAAAAAAGAAATAATTGTTATATAACGAATATGGAAGAAATAAATGGAAAGAATAAAGATATGAAAAACCTGGAATATGTGCTACAAACAGGTTTAACAGGGTAACAATATGCGAGATAAAGAATCTCAGACAACGGAATTTAAACTGAATTGGCGAGATGAATATTTGAAAGTCATATGTGCCTTTGCAAATACAGATGGTGGTGAACTAATAATTGGCGTAGATGATAAGGGAAATTTTAAGGGTCTTAAAAATGCAAAAAAATTATTGGAGGATTTACCAAATAAGATAAACAATAAACTCGGAATTATTCCATCAATTAGTATTGATACCAAAGAAAGAAAAGAAATCATTCACATCAAAATTTCACCCTCATCAGTGCCTATTTCATACAATGGCAAATATTATATCAGGAGTGGCAGCACCACCCAGGGATTAAAGGGTAATGAATTAACACATTTCTTATTGAAGAAAATGGGAAAAACATGGGATAGCATTCCCTGCAAAGCCACTTTTTCTGATATAGATCTGTCTGTTGTAGAAATTTTCAAAAATCTTGCTAAAAATAGGATACCAAATATCTCAAAATTGGATTCTTTAAAGAAGATTTTTTCCAATCTGGAACTAACGAGCAATGATAAAAGTTTAACAAATGCAGCCATTTTACTTTTTGGAAAAAGACCACAAAGATTTTTTATCTCTGCAAAAGCAAGAATAGGAAGATTTAAAACATCCATAGATATCATAGATACAATAATAACAACAGGAAATCTTTTTGAGCAATTAGATGCAACTATAGAAGCAATTAAAAAACACCTAAATGTTAGATTTGAGATAAAAGGCATACAAAGAAAAGATATCTGGGATTATCCAATAGAGGCAATAAGAGAAGCAGTAATTAATGCCCTTATTCATAAAGATTATTCAAGCACAGCGGAGATTCAAATCAGAATATATGATGATAAACTCTGGATATGGAATCCTGGAAGGTTGCCACCAGAATTAAGTATAGATGAATTAAAAAGGGAGCATTCCTCGTATCCAAAAAATCCTTTAATAGCAAATGTGTTTTATCTTGCAGGTTTTATTGAAAGATGGGGCTCAGGAACAAAACGGATGGTTGACCTATGCAAGGAACAAAATTTACCAGAGCCAGAATATAAAGAAGAGCAGGGTGGTTTTAGTGTCTGGTTTTATAAGGATATCTACACAGAAGAAAATTTGATGAAAATGGGATTAAATGAGAGACAGATAAAGGCAGTAATGTATGTGAAGGAAAAAGGTAAAATAACAAATAAGGAATATCAAGAGATTTGTAAGGTTAAAAAGAGACAATCTACTGATGATTTAAGAAAAATTGAAGAGAAAGAAATCTTTGAGCGAATAGGAAAAACAGGAAAGGGAACATATTATATTTTAAAGGGGCACCAAAGGGGCAAAACGGGCACTAAAGGGGTACCAAAGGGGCAAAAATGAGGCAAAAAATGAATAAACAGCAGGCAAAGGAACTTATCAGAGACACCTTTGAATCACCTTTTATATACAGAGGGAACATCATCCCTGATGCTTTTAAGCAATTGTCATTTTGAGCCCTTGCCGAAGAATCTTACCGTTTAAAATTATTTTTGACAGGATGAACAGGATTAACATTTTAAATTCCTACAATAATAAAGAACAAAAAAACATAATAAGTTGTCATTGCGAGCCTTGATTTATCAAGGCGTGGCAATCTCATTAAATAGGTATCTTCCTTTTTATCTCCCTCCCTTGACGGGAGGGATTTATCCCGTTAGATGTTTACTATCTAATGGGATTAAGGGAGGGTGTCTTCTGTTCCTTGAGTTTTTAAATTTTTATGACTGACCCCGCTGATTTGAGTGAATGAGTAGATGGGTAAATGGGTGAATGAGGGAAAGAATATGGACTGTCAGCTCCCAGTATTGTCATTGCGAAGAGCGTAGCGACGAAGCAATCTCACAGGATGGGCGGATGTCATTTTACCCCATTTTTTCTGTCATGCTGAACGAAGTGAAGCATCTCTGTTTTTCACTTTTTCGCAAAAGTGGAAAAGTTGATAGTTTATGACTGACCCCAGCATTATTCCGCATTATTCTTGTCACGAGTCACGGTCACGTATCACGGTCTTTATTATTTTATGTAGGAGGGGCTTCCC
>WFRC01000220.1 GCA_015486685.1 Caldifarciminota bacterium | reverse complement strand
CACGCACAGGTAGACATCAAGGGAGAGAAAAAATACTGAAAATGTCTTGATTTATTTTTATTGGTAGTTATATTGGGAAAGGAGGTATTATAATTATAAAAATGATATTGAAAAAGATTAAAGATTTGTTTGCTCCTTTTGGAGAAATAATAAATAATTTTAATATGCACGGTGGCGGACTCCTCGCTGCCGCAATATCTTTTTATGCGATACTTTCTGTTGTCCCTTTTACACTTGTATTTACAGCAATTATGGCACAAATACTGCATTCGTCTGCTGGCGTATACCATCACTTAAACACGATTTTATCCAGGGTGCTACCGTCTTCAAGTAATAAAGCAGTGGGAATCATTGATACCCTCATTCAAAAGAAGGTAACATTTGGCATAATAGGAATTTTTATCTTTTATTGGTCAGGAAGCAGGGTATTTGAAACAGCAATCTTATCACTTCGCAGGATTTATGGTGTAAAAAAACAGAAATTTTTTATGCAAAATAAGGTATTTTCTTTTATGATAATACCACTATTGATAATTACCGCAATCCTCTTTCTGGGACTAACCAGGGCATTACTTTTATTGTATCGGCTTTCGGGGAATACTTTTGTCAGTACTGGATTAAATCATATCACTATATTTATACCACTTATTTTATCATTTGGCTTTTTATTTTTTATGTATAAAGCATTCGCTATAAATATGGTATCTAACCGTGCAGCTTTGATAGGAGCTGCATTTGCCAGTGTATTTTCAGAGATTGCTCGCTATTTATTTGATTGGTATATAAAAAATTTCAGCCATTTCGGCGAAATATATGGTAGCCTCTCTGCCATCATTGTTTCTATTCTATGGATATATTACTTATCTACAATATTTATATTAGGTGCAGAGATTACCCATTTTCTCACCCAAAGAAAGAGAAAATTGTCGGGGTAGAAAGTATATAAGATGCACGGGCTAAAATGAAAAAATGGAAAAAATCGCTTGACAACGGGAAAATAGTGCATATATTATAGGGTTGAATTTCCTTCGGGGCGGGGTGAAACTCCCGACCGGCGGTAAAGCCCGCGAGGCATAATGCCACGATTCGGTGAAATTCCGAAGCCGACAGTAAAGTCTGGATGAGAGAAGGAGATTTTTTTATAATAAAGCCCCGAAAAGGGCTTTTTTTATTATAAATGCTATGAATGATGAATTTTATATAAATAAGACATTAAAATTGGCTGCGAAAGGGTGGGGGATGGTATCTCCGAACCCAATGGTAGGGGCAGTGGTTGTGAAAAACGGCAAAATTTTAGGAAAGGGATACCATAAAGGTCCAGGACTCCCCCATGCTGAGGTAGTTGCTCTAACGAAAGCAGGGAAACATACAAAAGGGGCAACCCTTTATGTAAACCTTGAACCCTGCTGTCATTACGGAAGAACGCCTCCCTGTACCAAAAGGATTATTGAGGCAAAAATATCACAGGTTGTAGTTTCTATGAAAGACCCAAACCCCGCTGTAAATGGAAAAGGATTCCAGAAATTAAGAGAGGCAGGTATTAAGGTAAAAACAGGGATATTGGAAGACAGGGCGAGAAGATTGAACGAGGTCTATATTAAATATATTACAAAAAAAATCCCATTTATAATTCTCAAATCGGCACTCACAATTGACGGAAAAATTACATACGGCAATGAAAAATATCTAACATCAGAAAAATCCCTAAAATATGTCCACCACATAAGAAATGGTGTCGACGCTATTCTCGTTGGTGTAAACACCGTCTTGAAGGACAATCCTTATTTAAATGTAAGATTCGAGAAACCTGTTAAAGCACCTATAAAGATTATTCTGGATACCCATCTGAAATTGAGTGGAAAAGAGAATGTTTTCAAAACAGGGGATAAGGTAGTAATTGCAACTGTCGGGAGGCAGGACAAAAATATCTCGGGAGATATCTGGCACTTTCCTGCAAAAAACAACCTTATACCACTGGATAAACTTCTCATTAGAGCAGGAAAAGAAGGTATTTCAAGCATAATGGTGGAAGGCGGTAGAAAGATTTTTACCTCATTTATAAAGGAACATAGGGTGAATAAATATTATTTTTTTATTTCACCTAAAATATCGGGGAATGGGTTGGATTTTTTAGAAAACAAAAAGATACTTCAAGAGATTGATATAACACAGGTAAAAAGGATGGGCAAAGATATAATGGTGGAGGGATATAATGTTTACAGGGATTATTAAAGATACAGGCAAGGTTGCAGGTATAAAAAGAAAATCTCGGAGTATGGAAATTGCCATAAAGAGCAATCTGAAATTGAGTGAAGGCGACAGCGTATCTATGAACGGTATCTGTTTAACCGTAAAGACAAAGAACGGTAATAGACTCATTTTTGATATAAGTGACGAAACATTGCAGAGGTCAAATATTGACAAAATCAGGATAGGTAATATTGTAAATCTTGAACCGGCGATTACCACAAATGATATGTTGAGCGGCCATATTGTCCAGGGACATATTGACGGAACAGGAAAGATAAAGGCAATAAAAAAAACAGGAGATAATATTTATTTCAAAATCGCACTTCCAGAAAACATAATGACATACATCGTAGAAAAGGGCTCAATTGCAGTAGATGGAATTAGCCTCACTATTGCATCCATTGAAAATGATGGGGTAGGGATTGCGGTTATTCCATATACAATTGAAAATACAAATCTCAAATACAGGAACAAAGGAGATGTTGTAAATATTGAAACAGATATTATCGGAAAATATATCAAAAAATTTATGGAGGTCAGATGAATATAGATAAAATCATTGAAAAAGTTGAAGATGCCCTCGCTGATATAAAAAAAGGTAAGATGCTAATTGTGGTTGACGATGAAACAAGGGAAAATGAGGGAGACTTTATAATGGCGGCAGAAAAGGTTAAGCCCGAAGATATTAATTTTATGGCAAAGTATGGTAGGGGGCTTATTTGTGTATCTATGACACCGGAAAGGCTGGATGAACTAAATTTACCTCTAATGACAAATGAGATTACAGCCATACACCAGACAGCATTTACCATCTCGGTGGATTATAAGGTTGGAACATCCACAGGCATAAGTGCATACGACAGGGCAATGACAGTAGAAGCACTTGTTGATGAAAAGACAAAACCCGAAGACCTTGCAAAGCCGGGACATATTTTTCCGCTAAGGGCGAAGAAAGGCGGTGTATTAAGAAGGTCGGGACACACAGAAGCATCACTTGACCTCGCGAAACTTGCGGGATTAAAACCTGCTGGTGTCCTCTGTGAAATTATGAATGAAGATGGAACAATGGCAAGGATGCCGCAGTTAAGGAAGATTGCACAAAATTTTGAGATGAAAATTATAAGTGTTCAGGATTTGATTGCATACAGGCATATAAAGGAAAAATTGGTCAGAAGAGAGGTAGAGGTGCGTCTACCATCAAAGTATGGGGATTTTAACCTCATTGCATATTCAAATTTGCTGAATGATAAGATTGATGTAGCCTTAATTAAAGGTAATGTTTTCGGAGAAAAAAATGTGCTTGTGAGGGTGCACTCGGAATGTTTAACAGGCGATGTATTCCGTTCCAAAAGGTGCGATTGCGGAGACCAGGTAGAATCTGCTTTAAGGACGATTGAAAAGGAAGGATTGGGGGTATTTCTTTATATGCGGCAGGAAGGAAGAGGGATAGGGCTCTTAAATAAACTTAAAGCATATAAACTTCAAGATGAGGGTTACGACACGGTTGAGGCAAATATAAAATTGGGGTTCAAGCCTGATTTGAGGGATTACGGATTAGGTGCTCAGATACTTTCAGACCTTGGTTTAAGTACAATCAGATTGCTGACAAATAATCCAAGAAAGATAGTAGGGCTTGAAGGATATGGATTAAAAATTGTAGAAAGGGTCCCTATTGAAATTCCACCAAACGATATAAATAAGAAGTATCTTCGCACAAAAAAGGAGAAACTGGGTCATTTATTAGAAAAATGTTAGGACAAGGAGGTAATATGAAAACTTATGAAGGCAAACTAAAAGGTGAAGGTTTATCTATTGGTATTGTAGTCTCAAGATTTAACAATCTTATTTCCCGAAGATTATTAGATGGTGCAATTGATTGTTTGAAAAGGCACAGTGTGAAAGATAACAACATTGATATTATATGGACACCCGGCGCCTTTGAAATACCAATGGTTGTTCAAAAAATTTTAAAAAAGGGATATAATGGAATTATTACGCTTGGCGCTGTTATCAGAGGAGATACACCCCATTTTGATTTCATTGCTCAGGAAACATCAAAAGGTATAGCACGACTTGCAGTTGACAGTAAAATTCCTATTTCCTTTGGCATTATTACTGCTGATACAGAGGAACAGGCATTAAGCAGAGCGGGAATGAAAGCAGGAAATAAGGGATGGGATGCTGCAATGAGTGTTCTTGAACTTGCCAATCTTTACAGGGAGATAAAATAGTGGGAACAAGGAGGAGTGGAAGGACAGCCGCTGTAAAAATCCTTTATATCCTTGATATAGTTGGAGGCAAAATAGATGAGATATGCAAAGATGTAGCAGAGGGCCAAAACATATCCACCAAAGCGAAAGAATTCGCCCAATCATTGGTAAAAACGACATGGGAGAATCTTGACGAGATAGATAAAACTGTTCGTAAGTATCTCGTAAATTGGTCGTTTGAGCGATTAGCAGCCGTAGACAGGGCAATTTTGAGAATCGGCGCGGCTGAATTAATCTATTTTCCTGAAATCCCTCCAAAGGTTACGATTGATGAACATGTTGAGATTGCAAAAAAATATTCCACTGAAAAATCTCCATCATTTGTAAATGCAGTATTAGACCAGGTTGCAAGAGGATTGGAGTTATTATGAAATATGTAATTATATCAGATATACACGGCAACATTGAGGCGTTAAATACTGTCATACCCATTATTGAGGGTGAAAAGCCTGATAGGATAATATGCCTTGGCGATATTGTTGGATACGGTGCATCTCCATCCGACTGCCTCAAAAAGATAAGAGAAATTGCGGATATTGTAGTAGCAGGGAACCACGACTTTGCAGTATGTGGAAATACATCCATAGAATATTTTAACCCTATAGCAAAGGACGCTGTATTGTGGACAAGGAAAAATATTTCTCAGGAAGAAATAGATTATTTGCGGAACTTACCACTTACACATTCTGAAAATAATATTTTATTTGTCCATTCAGTGCCTTCTGAGCCACAATCGTGGGAATACATTTCAACCCTTGGTGATGCCATCGAAGAATTTTCATTTTTCACGGAAAAGATATGTTTCATAGGACATTCCCATCAACCTGCGATATTCTATGAAGATAGAATGAAAAGGCACGGCATATATATAAACGAAAGATTAGAGTTGAGGGAAGATTATAGATATATAATAAATGTGGGAAGCATTGGGCAACCAAGAGACGGAGACCCGCGGGCAGCCTTTGGAATTTTAGAAATAGATAAAGGAAATTTTATCTTTCAACTAAAGAGGGTACCATATAACATTGGTAAAGCACAGGAAAAAATACTGAAAAACGGTCTTCCTGAATTTCTCGCTATGCGGCTTGCAATGGGGAAGTGAAAAAGGCAGCCGTATCTATTCT
>WFRC01000219.1 GCA_015486685.1 Caldifarciminota bacterium | reverse complement strand
CGGATAATTCTCCTGTTAAGGTTTTTGTAATACCTACGGATGAGGAGATTGTATTCATTGAAGATGTTGTAGCAATAATAGAGGGAAGGTATGATATCCATACAAGATTTAAGTATTCATTTGAGGATAAAAACTATAAATGAGGTATGGGATATGAGGTATGGGATATAATAAGTGAGAACTAATAAGTGGGAAGTGAATGAGTAGATGAGTGGAAAAAGCAGTAGCGAGGTATGAGTAGCGAGTAGAGGTTTTTGGGGACGGTGCTTGACTCTGTGACAATGGAAATTGGGAAGTAAGAACTGAAAAGTAGGAAGTAAATGAGCAGATGAGTGGAAAAAGCAGTAGCGAGGGATGAGTAGCGAGTATATAGGGAAAAGAGAGAATGAGGGAAAAACAGTAATGGGTAAGAGGCAAGAGGTAATAGGTAATGGGTAAAGAAGCAACAAACGTGTTCGTGGTGGTGATTTGTGATGGACCAAATAGACCAAATAGACCAGATAGACTAAATAAACCAGATAGACTAAACAAACGAAACAAATTTATCCCGTGAAATGTGAAACTATTTTACCGGGACGAAATAAGGAGGTTCTGGATGATAAAAATTCTGGAGAAGCAAGGACTTGCAGATGGCGTAAATAGATTTGTAATTGAAGCACCTGATATTGCAAAAAAAGCCCTTCCTGGACAATTTGTGAGTATAAGACCAAATGAAACAGGAGAGAGAATCCCTATTACCATTTCTGAAACAGATAAGGAAAAAGGAACACTTACCTTGATTATTCAGGCAGTAGGTAAAACCACTATTATGATGGGAGATATGAAGGCAGGGGATACCCTGATGGATGTTATTGGGCCTCTTGGGAGACCTGCAAAGATTGAGAAGGTGGGAACTGTTGTAACCATTGGAGGGGGAGTAGGAACTGCCATTGTTTATCCTGAGACCAAAGCATTTAAAGAAGCAGGAAATTATGTAATTTCAATCATCGGGTTCAGGAATAAAGAACTTGTTATTCTTGAGGACAAAATGGAGTCTGTTTCTGATGAAATACACATCACGACAGATGATGGTTCTTATGGGAGAAAGGGATTTGTATCCGATGAATTAAAGGATATTATTGATAGTGGGAGAGAGGTTAATCTTGTAATTGCTATTGGTCCTGCTATAATGATGAAGGTAGTTTGCGATTTGACCAAAAAATATGGGATTCATACGATTGTTAGTCTAAACTCCATTATGGTTGATGGAACAGGTATGTGTGGCGCCTGTCGTGTTGAAGTAGGAGGAAAGACAAAATTTGCCTGTATTGATGGCCCAGAATTTGATGGACACCTTGTAAATTTTGACCTTTTAATGAAGAGATTAAATATGTATAAAGATATGGAAAAAATTGCACTTGAAAAATATCTAAAAGAGAGGAGGGCATAATGGCGAAGAAAGAAAAAATTCCCCGTCAGGCAATGCCCAAACAGACACCCAGAGAGAGAATTAAAAATTTTAATGAAGTAGCATTAGGCTTTACAGAGGAATTAGCAATAAAAGAAGCAAAGAGATGTCTTCTGTGCCCGAAACCATTTTGCGTTGATGGTTGTCCTGTCAATATTGATATTCCAGGATTTATAAAACTTGTGCAAGAAGGAGATTTCATTGGTGCCGTAAAGGTAATTAAAAAAGACAATGTTTTACCTGCAATTTGTGGAAGGGTATGCCCTCAGGAAGACCAATGTGAGAAAAAATGTGTGCTTGGAATAAGAGGTGAGCCTGTTGCTATTGGCAGATTAGAAAGGTTTGTCGCGGATTATGAGGCAGCAAAAGGTAAAATAGAAGTGCCTGAGATTAAGGAGAAAAAAGGAATAAAGGTTGCTATTGTAGGTTCAGGACCTGGTGGATTAACCTGCGCGGCTGACCTGGCAAAAATGGGATACGATGTGACACTTTTTGAGGCATTGCATAAACCTGGTGGTGTTCTTGTTTATGGCATTCCGGAATTCAGACTACCAAAAGATATTGTGGCAAGAGAAGTAGATTTATTAAGCAAGATGGGTGTAGATGTGAAAGTAGATGTTGTAGTGGGAAAGAGTATTTTACTGAAAGAATTATTTGATAAAGGATATAAAGCCATTTATTTAGGATTGGGTGCAGGACTTCCCAAATTTATGCATATTGAAGGGGAAAATCTGCTTGGTATATATTCAGCGAATGAATATCTGACAAGAATAAATCTGATGAAGGCATATAAATTTCCCGAATATGATACGCCCATAAAAGTTGGAGAAAAGGTGGCAGTGATTGGTGGTGGGAATGTTGCAATGGATTCCGTAAGGAGTTCTTTAAGATTAGGTGTAAAAGAGGCTCATATCGTATATAGGAGGTCAAGAAAGGAGATGCCTGCAAGAGAAGAAGAGGTTGAAAATGCGGAAGAAGAAGGTGTCATATTTGATTTTCTGGTCAATCCAAAAAGATTTATTGGAGATGAACAGGGTTGGGTAAAGGCAATAGAACTTATCAAGATGGAATTGGGAGAGCCTGATGCCTCTGGAAGAAGGAGACCTATACCTATTAAAGGGAGTGAATTTATTTACCCTGTGAATACCGTGGTTATCGCCATTGGACAGGGACCAAATCCTCTACTTTTAGATACAACGCCAGAAATCAAAAGAAATAAATGGGGTTATATTGATGCAGATATGGAAACAGGGAAGACTTCAATGGAAGGTGTTTATGCAGGAGGAGATATTGTTACAGGTGAGGCAACAGTCATTGAGGCAATGGGATTTGGCAGAAGGGCAGCAAAGGCAATGGATGAATACCTGATGAGTAAATAATCTAAAAGTTGAAAGTAAAATTGAGGTATAGTGGGTAAGGTATAGGGTATAGTTACATCTATTTATAATGAATTTAGCAATTAGTAACACTGGAAATTGGTAATTGTTGAGGACTGAGCCTGATTATTTCTTCAGTATTTTTTTTAGAAACTTCCCCGTATATGAAGCAGGGGATTTTGCTATTTTTTCAGGAGGTCCTTCTGCAACAATATAACCACCTCCATCTCCGCCTTCCGGTCCTAAATCAATTATCCAATCGGCACATTTAATTATATCAGGATTGTGCTCTATTATAAGTACTGTATTTCCTCTCTCTGTAAACCGCTTAAGAATTTTAAGGAGCATTTTAATGTCTTCAAAGTGCAAACCTGTCGTTGGTTCGTCAAGTATATAAAGCGTGTTTCCTGTTGCAATTTTTGATAATTCCCTTGCGAGTTTTATCCTCTGCGCCTCTCCACCAGAAAGCGTTGGAGCGGTCTGCCCTAATTTGATATATCCCAATCCCACTTCACTCAAAAGTCTTAGTTTTCTTTCTATTGATGGAATATTGGCAAAGAAATTCAACGCCTCCATTACGCTCATATCAAGCACATCGGCAATATTTTTTCCTTTGTATTTTACCTCAAGGGTTTCTTTATTAAATCTTTTACCACCGCAGACTTCACAGGTAATATAAACATCAGGTAAAAAATGCATTTCTATCTTTTTTACGCCATCTCCTCTGCAAGATTCACATCTGCCTCCCTTTACATTAAACGAAAATCTCCCGGGTTTATATCCTCTCATTCTTGCATCAGGAAGGTTTGTGAAAAATTCCCTTATAGGGGTGAATGCACCTGTATATGTAGCGGGATTTGAACGCGGAGTTCTGCCTATAGGGTTCTGGTCAATATTTATTACCTTATCTATGTAACCTACACCTTTTATTTCCTTGTGTGCTCCCGGTATAATTCTGGAGTAATGGAGTTTTCTCATAAGTGCCCTATAAAGTATATCAATGACCAATGTGCTTTTTCCTGAGCCTGAAACACCTGTAACACAAACAAATAAACCAATAGGGATTTTTATATTCAGGTGTTTCAGATTATTGGCAGATGCATCAATAACCTCTAAATATCTACCATTCGGTTTTTTCCTTATTTTTTGCATAGGGACAGTTTTCCTTTCGGAAAGATATGCACCTGTTATAGATTTTGGGTTCGTTTTTATCTCTCCAATAGTGCCCTCTGCCACAATTTCTCCTCCCATATTGCCTGCCCCTGGCCCCATATCAATAATCCAATCTGCTGATTCCATTGTTTCTCTATCGTGTTCAACCACAATCACTGTATTGCCCATATCCCTCAAATTCTTCAATGTTTTTATCAACCTTTGGATATCGTGTTCGTGCAGCCCAATACTTGGCTCATCTAAAATATACATAATACCTACCAATTGAGAACCTATCTGGGTTGCAAGGTGAACCCTTTCAGATTCTCCACCGGATAGTGTTTCAGATGGTCTGTCAAGTGTAAGGTATCCAACTCCTACTTCATCAAGGAAGTTTAACCTCTTTACTATTTCCTTTATCAATTCGTCTGCAATTACTGCATCTCTTTCATCTAATTTAAGTTCTTCGTTGAAAAATTTCCTTGCAGATTTTACATCCATTTTAACTATATTATGTATATTCTTTCCCTGAATCTTTATTGAAAGGCTCTCTTTCCTTAATCTTGCTCCATTACATTCAGGGCAGGGCTGGATACTCATATACTTTTCAATCTCATACCTTAACCAATCAGACTCTGTATGCAAGTATCTGTCCATTAGATAATTTACAAGCCCACGATATTCTTCGTCACCATACATAATAATATTTTTTATCTTGTTTTTTAACCCGTAATATGGAGCATTCAGGTCAAACTTATACCTTCTTGCCAGATATAGAAATTCTCCGTACAATTTGCCTCTGGGTTCTCCAATGGGTGCAAGTGCTCCCTCCATTACAGATAGATGCGGATTTATAACAATCAAATCAGGGTCAATCTCCATTTTGACACCCAATCCTCCACATAGTTTACAGGCTCCATAGGGAGAATTAAATGAAAATAATCGTGGAGTAATGTCAGGATAACTGATACCGCAATGCAGACAGGCAAGTTTTTCACTGAACATTTCCTCCTGTCCCGATGCATCCATTACGGAAATAATGCCATCTCCCTCTTTCAATGCCGTTTCAACGGAATCCGAAAGTCTGTGTCTGATTTTTTCCTTTATAATTAGTCTATCTACAACAACTTCAATATTATGTTTTTTATTCTTATCCAGCGGCACTATATCTTCAATTTCTTTAACTGTTCCATCCACCCTTACCCTTATAAATCCCCTTCTTTGAATATCTCCAAAAATATTTTTGTGCTCGCCTTTTTTGCCCTTTACAAGTGGTGCGAGAATCATTATCTTTTTATCCCGAAATTTTAATAGTATATTATCTACAATCTGGTCAAGTGTTTGAGATGTAATCTTTCTTCCACAATTATAACAATATGGCTTTCCAATGCGGGCGAATAATACCCTGAGATAATCATATATTTCAGTTACAGTAGCAACGGTTGAGCGGGGATTTTTTGCGATTTTTCTTTGTTCAATAGATATTGCAGGTGATATGCCTTCAATCTTTTCTACATCAGGTTTGTCCATTATTCCCAGAAATTGTCTTGCATACGCAGAGAGAGATTCCACATATCTTCTCTGTCCCTCAGCGTAAAGGGTATCAAATGCAAGTGAAGATTTACCCGAGCCAGAAATACCTGTAATAACAACAAATTTATTTCTGGGGATTTTAACATTTATATTTTTTAGATTATGCACTTTGGCACCTTTAACAATTATATAATCATCCATAACCTATATAGATAAGAAAAATTTGCTAAATTTCAAATAAAAACCTTGACAAATTTTTTTTTGATATTATACTTATAATGTTAGTGTGAGGGAAGGTGGTGAAAATCCACCGCAGCCCCGCTACTGTAATCGGAACGAACACTGCATTATGCCACTGTCTTGATGATGGGAAGGCGCAGTTAGTAGGTTTGAGCCGAAAGTCAGGATATCTCAACTAACAGAAACCTTAAAAAAACCCTCGAGGGTGGGGTTGGCTATTTTTTTCTATATCCCGCCGTTCCTCGAGGTGGGAGTTTTTATTTTATGGGAAAAAACTTAAAATTTGTCGCCTATGCGGGAATTTTTATCGGAACAGGTGTAGCCCTTGGGTATTTACTTGCTGCTATACCAAATGTTGAATTGGTAACCGCCACAATTTTCATTGCAGGTTATCTTATTGGAAAGGGTGGCGGAACTCTGGTAGGCATTCTTACATTTGGTATATTTTCCAGCTTGAACCCTTATGGTATGCCCCCCTTGCCCCTATTATTTACCCAGATACTTGCAGGTGGAATAATTGGATTTACGGGCGGATTTATAAAAGGAAGGTGGGAAGGTATTATCTCATTTACCCTCTCAGGTGTTTTTCTTACGCTCTTTTATGACATCATCACAAATGCCTCCG
>WFRC01000218.1 GCA_015486685.1 Caldifarciminota bacterium | reverse complement strand
GTTATTATAGTTATCACAATGCTGAACCTCATTCTTGTCATAATTGGTCTATCCTCTTTAGCCACAATTTTGCACCCAGTCTTTTGAATATTTCCACTGCTTCATTTATGTATTTATTCCTTCCACCTTTTGTTATTAATAATATTCTGCCAATTTCATACAGGGAAACACCAAGTTCAAAAACTAGCTTCGTTTCCTTTGCTAAAGCAATTGCCTGTTTAAGATAAACGATGACGTTTTTTAAGTTGTAATCAGAATTCTCTGCCCCTTGTGTATACCCAAGATATAAAGATTTACCCAGTGACCTGAGTGCTAAAATTTTCATCTCCTTTCCGCCTGTTTCATCAGCAATTTCCAGTGCCTTTCTGGCAAATCTTCTTGCTGTTTTATAATCACCCTTCTGTATATAAGTTTCTGAAATAAAGGAATAATCTTCTGCAATATGCACCTTATCACCAATTTCTTTGTGTATCCTTTCTGCTTTTTTGAGATACTTTTTTGACTTTTCTGGATTATCCTTTTCGATATATATGCTAGCAATACTTTTTAATGCAATCCCCATACCTCTTCTATAACCAATTTCTTTGGAAAGTTTAAAATATTCATAATAATGCTCAAGGGCTTTGCTCAATTCACCCTTAATCTGGTAAATAGTTCCACTGTTACCATAAACAATCGCTATACCCAATTTTTCTCCCATTTCCTCTGAAATATGGAGCCCCTTCTCATAATATTTCAACGCTTCATTGAACCTTCCCATATATTCATAACTCATTCCGATACTATTATACAAAGTAGAAAGATTCCATATATCACCTATCTCGTTTGATATTTCCAGAGATTTCAGATAATATTCTAATGATTTTTTTATATCACCTTTATCCTGATAAAATAGTCCTATATTGCTCAGACTGACAGAAACTCTTCTTTTATCACCCATCTTTTTGGATATATCTAATGCCTCTTTAGAACATTCAATTGCCTTCTCCAGATTGCCCTCGTGCCAGTATACAAGTGCTATATTGTTCAGTACACCGCTTAATCCCTGCCAATTATGGTTATCTCTATATACAATCAATGCCTCATTGAAATACTCCAGTGCCTTATCATATTCGCCCGTCCTCCAGTATATTGCTCCCATAGTATTGTTCGCCTTTGGATATATTGTTCCATCTTTCTTATTCATCCCCAAAATGACATCTGTGATAATCTTTTTTGACCTTTTGTATTCATTTCTTCCTTTGGATAGATAGAATGCATAATTTAATAAACTCAGTTTTTTTTCGAAATTATCCCCCTTATAGGATTTGTAGAATGTGATTAACCTTTCATAATCCTTTAATGCACTATCATAGTCTCCTATAAAAGCACAAACTGTTCCTCTATTTCTCAACGCCTGCACAAAGAGTTGTTTTCTCGCTTCCTTATTATCCTTCATATCATATTAATATAAAAAAAGGGAGATAATTCAAGAAAATTTTAAACACATTTTCTATTGTGCCTTTTTATAAATTTCATTAAATTCAGGTTCCATCTACATTAGACAAAGGCATCTGTTATGTATATTTCAAAACCTTTATCTTTATATGATTCTTCCATTTTTTTCAATGCGGGAAGCGCATCTTTAATTTTCGTATCATCTATTTTAAATCTTATCAAAATGAAATACCCGGGCCAGATATGTTCATCCAATTTTGGTTCTGATTGGGGTGTTTTGCCCAGCACCTTTGGGAATTTGTAATATGCATTAATTCCCATTTTTTCAAGTGTTTCAATAATTATATCCTCAAATCCTGCATCAAAATAAATATCCACCATTTTGAGTTTTTTCATTTCTATAACCTCCTGATCTCGTTTGTTTCGTTGGTTTCGTTTGTCTCGTTTATCTGGTTCATTTCGTTCATCTCGTCCCTGTGAAATAGTTTCACATTTCACGGGATAAATTTGTTTCGTTTCGTACACTTTTAACATTTAACCTTTTACATTTAACTATACCCTAATCCGTATCACCATATCATCGTATCACCGTTTTTATCGTTTATTTCATTTTTGCCAAC
>WFRC01000217.1 GCA_015486685.1 Caldifarciminota bacterium | reverse complement strand
TCTGTATATTTGTCGATATCTTTTCTTATTTGTATAAATAATTCCTTTTCCATTTCCTTAATCTTTTCTTCTGCACCAAGGACCTGCGATTCATATTCCTTTAATTCAGGTGTAATGAATCTTTCTGCATTTGTTAATGTCTGTTTTCTGATGTAATTTTCTGGCACATATTTTAGATTAGGTTTTGTTATCTCAATGTAATATCCAAATACTGTGTTGTATCCTACCTTTAATGATTGAATACCTGTCCTTTTCCTTTCCTCTTCCTGTAGGTGGGTGATCCAGTTTTTCCCTTGATGAGAAATGTCCTTTAATCTATCCAATTCCTTTGAATATCCTTTTCTTATAATACCGCCTTCCTGAATGGAAACAGGAGGGTCATCTACAATGCCTATTTCAATAAGGTTGATAACCTCTTCAGGGGGATTTAATTTTGCAATACTGGATTTTACTATTTTGCTCTTAAACCCACTAAGCAAATTTATTATAGAGGGCAATATCTTTAACGAGTATTTCAGGGCTACTATATCCCTTGGGCTTGCCCTTTCAGCAGAAATTCTGCCCGTGATTCTCTCAATATCAGAAATTTCTCTTAACAATTTTCTCAATTTTTCTCTTTCGTTAAATCCTATGAAAAATTCCGAGACCCCATACTGCCTCAATTTTATTTCATCAGGGTCCAATAATGGGTAGAGCACCCAATTCCTCAAAAGTCTGGCGCCCATAGGGGTTAAAGTTTTATCCAGAATAGATATAAGCGTTCTTTCTGTTCCTCCTGATGTATTTTTGAATATTTCAAGATTTTTTAGTGTTGCACCATCCAGAAGCATATATTTATCAGGGGTTAAAATCCTTATCCTTTTTATATGAGGCAATGCTCCTTTCTGGGTTTCTTCTAAATAGTAAAATAGTGCACCGGATGCGCGAATAGATGCAGGCATATTCTGCAGCCCAAAGCCATCCAGAGAAACAATATTGAAATGTTTTTTCAAGACAGAGGTAGCAATATCTATATCAAATCTGTATGGTTCAATAAATGTTTTGCTAAATTTTATGTCCATTTCAATATCAGAAGGGAGTATAACCTCTTTGGGTGAAATTCTCTCTAATTCCGTAATTGCCTCCTGATTTGTTTCTCCTGCAAAAAAATCGCCTGTAGTAATATCAGCGTAAGCAAGACCCCATTTATCTCCCTCTTTGCATAACGCTGCAATAAAATTATTTTCTCGAGCATTGAGAAGGGTTTCCCGCATAATAGTTCCAGGTGTAATTACTTCTACAACATCCCTTGCTACAATCTTTTTACCCTTTCCTGGCTCTTCTAATTGTTCACATATTGCTACCTTATTCCCTTCCTTTACCAGTTTTGAGATATAAACATCTGCTGCCTTTACAGGTACACCTGCAAGTGGTATTCTCTGGTTTTTCCCATGTGGTCGGGATGTTAAGGTAATATTCAGGATTTTTGAGGTTTTATGGGCATCTTCATAGAAGGTCTCATAGAAATCGCCTACACGAAACAGGAGTATTGTGTCTTTATATTTATCCTTTATGCTCTTATACTGTTTTAATAATGGGGTTAATGAACCCATATTTTAGTTATCCAGCAGTCTATATTTTCCTTTTCTTTCAGGGTTTTCATTAAACTTAATGCTTCTTCACGAGAAGTAAATCTTCCTATTGTAAGCTTGAATATTGTTTTGCCTTCCTCGGTAGAGACAGGGTGAATCTCAGCTTCATAGCCTTTTTTTTGCATCTCATTTTGTCTGTTCTTTGCCCATTTTAACTCCTTATATGCACCTATCTGGACTGTATAAATCTCTTTTGTATTTTCGCCTTCAATATTTTTTATATCAATTCGGGAAAGGATACCTCCTTCAGAACCAGATGTTGTTTTTTGCAGATATTGAGAAGCAGTAGCTGTATCGCCTCTTAGCAGATACACAGTTCCAAGCCAGAAATTACATAAAGGTTTTACAGGTGTATTCGGATGTCTCTTTATAACGAGATTTAAAAAATGTATGGTCTGGTCTAAATCTCCCATTGTATAATAATACATACTTATCCTGTAAAGTGCACTGTCTGCGTATGGACTATTTCCATATTTAGAAATGACTTTTTCAAAATATCTCATCCCTGAAAGGGGATTTTTTTGCAGCACACCTGTATAATAGGCTTTTTCTGCAGGGTCTGGTATATTTTGAAC
>WFRC01000216.1 GCA_015486685.1 Caldifarciminota bacterium | reverse complement strand
ATACAAAAATCTATTTATTTGTCAAGACATTTTTTATAAATAACGGGGGTCGGTCTTGTGAATTATGAATTCCATTTCTGCTCTTAAGTACCAAAAAAACAAGAGAAAAGCTGATAGTTTATGGCTGACCCCGATGTTCGATGTTCAAAATAATGCGGAATGCGGAAACAATTCGTAAAGCGTAAGCCGTTAATTGTAAAAACAACGCTTATTTTATCCAACATCTAACATCCAATATCTTCTATCTCCTCACGCTTTACGCCTGACGTTCTTTTCTTTTGCTCTCGGCTGCCTTTCTCATCGGGGCTGGGAAGCCCCTCCTACATTTAACTTTCAACCTTCAACTTTCAACAGTCTTTTCTCACTTTTAACATTTAACCTTTTACATTTAACTATATTCTAATCCGTATCACCATATCATCGTATCACCGTTCTTATTTTTTTGCTATTGGCTATCGGCTTACGGCTGTCGTTATTATTTCTTCTCTATGTCCCTTAAATGTTGGTGTCTGTTCCCTATCCATATCCCTCGCCTTCGTCTCCACATTCGTTTTGATATATCTGTATAACTCACCTGCTGTTATCTTTCCATCTCTATTCAGGTCTCCTTTCCCTCTTAATCCCTTCAGGAGAAAATATGTGAATAATCCGTGTTTTTCTTCATTATAAGCAGATGCAATCTGAGCACCTGATGAGGCAGTGAATACATTCAGCCCCGCAGGGACCCCCTGAGAAATTGGCACAACACTGAAAGGTCTTGCACTGGCAAGCAACATCTTTTCGCTCCTTGCCTCCCCTGAAAAACAGGCATCAAGAAAGATATTGACCGATTTTGCACCAAGTCTTGAGACAGATGAATAGAGTTCCTGAATAGGGAATGCACTACTTGCATAGTTCGGGTCTATATCATAAGGGATTATATAAGGCTTGTGTGTCTTTATATCAGGCGCACCATGGCCTGAGAAATAGATATATACATCACTTTTTCCCTTTTCTACCCTCCTTGCAATCCATCCATCCCTTCCAAAGACCTTATCAAACTCTCCTTTTGTCGCATCCTCGTTTGTTCGGATATAGATATTCTTTTCAGGAATCCCCAGAACCTTTTTTGCATATTCGTAGAATATCACCGCATCCCTGTTTGCATAGGTTGCAGGGGGTGCATATCTGTATTCTTCTATACCTATAATTACAGCAATTGCATTCGGATTTTCACTCTTTGCAATTTTTGGAACATTATCCACATCCACAGATAATCCAACCCTGCGCTGTCTATGTGCTTTCTGCACTTCCCTCTTTGCTATGGTAATCTCTTTTGTATATCGGGAAGGACTGCCCACTGGAAGACTGATTGAATCCCTCTTTACATAATCCCCTGTTGTGCTTTTAATATCAAATAGAACAGGGATTTTGGGCGCTGAAAACCTCTTATTTGTCATAAAGCAGAACTTTACAATCTTGTAATCACCAGAGGGAATTTTCCCCAGTGTGAATGAATGGCTATCAGAATTATAGAAGAGATTTTCCCCTTCCTGTGGCAGGGTCAAGGAAACCTGCGTATTCTCTGCATCACCTTCCCCTGCATTCTGAATCCCTGCTGATACCTCAATTGCTTCACCTCGCTCAATAATTCCATCATTATCCCCATAAGACTCCCCCTCTTTATCATCATCAATCCCTACATCTGCAATAATCAATTTTGGCATTATGAGTCTCTGAGTCCCAAAAGAGATGGTGAATGGGTCTGCATCAAAACCAAAATGCTCTATTGTCTCTATCCTCAACTTTGTTGTCCCGTCTGTGGTATTTTTTGTCCCTTTAAGGCTGACCCTGATAGTTTTTGATGTATTCGGCAGAATATTTCCCACATCTAGAAGTTTATTAAACACAATCCCTTTTCCACCCTGAAGGCTAAATGTCTTCACCTCAACACCAACCGCCTTTCCCTTCCCCTGATTTGTGATAACAAAGGAAATTTTCCCATTCTCCTGTGCATCTAATAGATTATTCCCTGACGGTTCTGAAAATCTAATATTAGAGATACCAAGGTCAGGAGGATATCTGGGATGTGATGATTGTGATACCGAAGGCTTTTCTCTGGAGACTTTTTCATATTTTGGAATGCTTTTAGGCTTACGGGCAATTTCAGGAACGGTTTTGGAAGTTCCTAAGGTATGCCATCTTCCCACTTGTAATTTAACTCCTGCATAAAAGCTACGTTTTGATTCAATATTGAGGAAGCCTGTCTCAATACCTATTGTAAAAATTTCAAATGTCCAATCAACACCTCCACCGACTACTATCCAGGGCATATCAAACCAAGGGCAAACTGAGGAAAAAAAGTGTAATACAGAAGGAAAGTAATAATCACCAGCACTTGAGTATCTTATATCTGACAATGGCACCAAAAGTCTGATATATCCTGGTAAGAATCCACCAGTGTTCAGGCCCTGTCTATAAAAGCCAACAACATCAAATAATGAAGTACCAATAGCTACCCCAGGAACACCCTTTCCTATATCGTTTATACCTATGTTGAGATTAAGGAGTTCTCCACGATATGCAGGAACACCCAACATTCCACCTATAGGTTCTATATACCACCACCCCTTTCCCACATACTTATCTCCCCACAGCATCGCAGGGAGCAAAACACACAGCATCAATATATATTTTTTCATTTATTCTCCTTTTTTCATTATCATAATAAAAAATAATTTTTTTTCAAGTCTTTTCTGGAGTGCATTCTCCGTGTGAATGCGTCGTTAAAAATCATCTTTCACATTTATTTTATCCCATCTATATTTCTTTTTTATGCCTTCCATCTGTATCTTTTCCCCCTTTATCCTGTAATAATAACTACCAAAAAGATAATCCTTTGGGTCATCAACATAATTGTGCTTTACTGGATTAAACCATATATAATTTAATCTCGCAAAATATGAACTCTCATAAGTAATACAGGTATCCCAATAATTATGAAAAATCTTTTTATACCTTTTTGTTCCATTTATATTCTTCTTTATCCATAATCCTGTAAATCTGTGAATCTCATTCATCAATCTTGATAAATCTATATCCCTATCAGGTGCCTGTAACATCAAATGATAATGATTATCAAGAATAACCCAATCTTCCAATATCCATTTATATTTTTCACTTCCTTTTCTTATTGATTTAAGTAGATATAATTTTGCCTCGGATAACCTCAAAAATGGCTTCTTCAGGTAAGTTGCCCCCGTTATAAAATATTTCACCCCAGAAACAAATAAATGAGGTGGATTATGCGAATATATTTTGTATATAGTGTCCTGGTTCATAGCAAATTAATTAAAATTTTATTAACAATAACACTAAAGATAACGACGCATTCACACGGTGAATGCACTCCAAATCCAAGAGGTCAGGGAGAACGGGCAACGCGGAAGCCGAAGTCTTTGCGCCTGTAGTCTGGTGCGGGCCAATTCCGAAAAGAACAGCGGATTTCCCACACGCTGAAGCGCCAAGAACCACCGCGATTAACCCGGAAAGAGTCTGATGCTGGTCCCTTAGGATTTTTATATGGACTGTGCCTGTAATAATTAGCATCATACCCGTCCGAACACCACTCAAATGCATTCCCTGCCATGTCATAACATCCATAAGGTGATATACCTCTGGGAAAACTGCCCACTGGAGATGTATAATGGTAGCTATCATCCTGTCCGTTATCACCAATCCAGTAATTCGCCTTATTGGTTCCTGACTCACTGTTTCCCCACGGATATTTCCTACCATCTGTTCCCCTTGCTGCTTTTTCCCATTCTGCCTCTGTGGGTAATCTCAATCCTGCCCATTTGCAGTATGCCACTGCACCATACCACGTTTCATTCACCACTGGATAATCAGGATAATTCTCAAAATAATTATCCATTCCTGGAAATCCAGGGTCTGGTGTGGGATATGGATATCCTGTTGCATCGCAAAATTTCTTGTATTGTCTGTTTGTCACCTCATACTTCCCTATATAATACCCATCCAAATATACCTTATGCACAGGCTTTTCATCTGAATCACCATGATTTGAGCCCATTGTGAATTCTCCTGCAGGAATATATATCAGGATTGAACCATCCTTTGTGTTCTTGTATTCTTTATATCCCTTTGAGTTTGTGCGAAGATAAATAAGCCCCTTTCCTTCTGCTGTTACCCTGAATACAAAATTTGTGCCTGTTAAGGTCTTATAATCCCGTGATGCATACCACACAATATGTTTATTTTCCCCGGGTTTTACCCCCTTCCCAATGTCTCCTGAAACAGACTTCGGGACTATTGTAAATGTTTTACCTCCATCAGTAGATAGGTCTAATTTAACATTGAACTTTCCTCCTGTTGCATTCAAATCATAGTAAATATGTATTATATCCCCCTTTTGCGAAAACCGAACATTCGTAACAAGAGGGGTAGAAAAAAGCACTACTGGTAGTATCAAAATCAATATATGTTTTTTCATCATACCTCCTTTTTTCATTATCATAATAAATTAAGAGAAAAAATCAAGGGGAAAATTCGTTAATCGTAATTCGTTATTCGTTAATTGTAAAAACAACAAAATAACTACGCCTTTCTTATGAGATTGCTTCGGGACTTCATCCCTCGCAATGACAATGGGAGAAGCATTGACACGGTCAATGCACTCCAAACAAACTACGCAACGGCACGGCCGTTGCACTCCAGATTCACCCTTCCTTAATCCCTCCCAGAGGGTGGAGAATTTAATGAAAAATGCAAAGTGCAAAATGATAAGGAGAGCGGGTGGCAGATAGTATGAATTTCCAACCTATTTAGCTATTACGCCAATTGGCTAAATACCGAAATTGGTCTTCCCACCTTAGTGTTGACCATCGAGTTTCAACTTTTGACTTTTCAACTATGTAATCTCTTACCCACTTTTTTCGGGGTCAGTCATAAAAATTAAAAAACTTTTTTCTTTGAGTATCAATGAGTTAAGGGTTTTGAATTAGTTGATAGGAGGGGAATAAAGGATTTAATGCAAAATGAAGATTGAAAAATTAAAAAGACCCTGAGGTATAAAAAAATATTAAAAATGACAGGAAAAGGATGAGATTCTTCATTTCGCTCCGCTCCATTCAGAATGACAAGGGAAATAAACTCGCAATGACAAAAAAAATCGGGGGTCAAAGGAAAATATATCTTGACATTAAGGAAAATATTTTTATATATTATATATGAAATTTAGTGAACTTGTGAGAAAACTGGAACGAAATGGATTTAAACTTGTAAAGGAAAAAGGTTCCATCAGATATTATGCCAAAGAAGGCAATGATAAGTTAATAAGAATAGATTATCATGGTTCAAAAGAGGTTCCTACGGGAACCTGCAACGCTATATTAAAGGCAGCAGGATTAAAAAAAGGAGGTAAATAATGATAGACTTAAAATATTCCCTTATTATAGAAGCTACAGAAGACCCCAACTTTTTTGGATTTTATTCTCCGGATATTGAGGGCTTTACAGGTATAGGGCATTCAGTAGAAGACTGCTTATATAAAGCAAAATGGGGAATGGAGGAACATATTAACCTCTTAAAGGAAAAAGGGCTTCCTATCCCTAAACCCAATCCTAATCCCACAATAGTTATAACAAATGAAAAAAAGGTTGCTGTCAAGACAGCGTAATACTTATAGAACAAATTTCACCCTCCCTTAGTCCCTCCCATCAAGGGAGGGAAATAAAAAGGAAAATGCCTATTGAATGAGATTGCCACGGCTCAATAAATTGAGCCTCGCAATGACACGGACAAATAGGAAGTGAGAATGTGGAAATATTTCGTTAATCGTAAATCGTGAGACGTTAATCGTAAAGATAACAGATAACTACGCATTGACATGGTCAATGCACTCCATACTCCCAGATGAACTGGGAAGTGAGAAGTAGGAAC
>WFRC01000215.1 GCA_015486685.1 Caldifarciminota bacterium | reverse complement strand
ATGCAGATGTCATTGCCTCCCGGGTTAAAGGTGAATTTTCTGATATTTCTATTACCTCTCCTATTTCTGGCAGCGTGGTCAAAAAATATGTTTCAGAAGGTGATATAATAACGCAGGGACAGCCCATTGTAAAAGTAGTTGCAAGAAAACCGTTATATCTATTGGTTGATGTTCCAGAAAGGTATTTTGCAAAGATAAAAGCAGGGAATAAGGTTAAGTTTGTAGCAGGAGTAAACACATATACTGGTAAAGTAATAGCAAAAAGCACAGCCATAGACCCCTTAACTGGAACATTTAAGGTAAGAGCAAAGATTACAGGTAAAAACCTTCTTCCCGGAGTATTTGGAAAAGTATGGATAATTATGGAGAAAAAATCCTGCGTTGCAGTGCCGCGAGAGGCAGTTCTTACCAAAAACGGAGAGAAAATAGTTTTTGTTGTTGAAGGGAATGTTGCAAGGATAAAAAAGGTAGAAACGGGCATAGAAACAGATAAATATATAGAGATAAAAAATGGATTAAAAGTAGGTGATATAGTTGCTACCATTGGTGATTATGAACTTCAGGATGGAATGGCAGTAAGGATGAAATGAAAAGGTTTATTGAAGGAATTTTAGGAAATAAGACTGCTGTAATATTTATAACACTTACACTTTTAGCAATGAGTATATTTGTAATCTTTACCTTACCTGAGGGTGTTTTTCCAAAAGCCAATTTCCCGAGGATTCTTATTACAGCCGATATGGGATATACCCCCCTTACAGATATGGAGATGAGTGTAACCCGACCACTGGAAAATGCTGTGCGCACAGTGGAAGGAGTAACTATTGTGAGGTCTACTACAAGTCGTGGAACTGCGGATATAGATGTATTCTTTAATCCTAAAATAAACCTCCATCAAGCATATCAATTGGTAAACTCAAAGATAAGTGAGGTGAGGTCTGAATTGCCTTCGGGGGTTTCTATAGATATTACATGGGAGACAACAAGCAGTTTCCCAATGATTGGGTATAGTATTTATTCTGATAAAAGGTCATTAGCAGAACTCCGCACCCTTGCCGAATATGTAATAAAACCGCATCTGGTTGGTGTGAAGGGTATTTATAAGGTTGTTGTTCTTGGTGGCAAGATTCCTGAATATTGGGTTGTTTTGAAACCAGAAAAACTTGCAGCTTACAAAATCAGTCCTGATGATATAAAAGATGCGCTTCAATCATCTAATAAGGTTAAATTTCTTGGAAGGATATCACAGGAATATAAGAATAGGCTCGGTTTTGCCGGTAAGAGGCTTACAAATGTGAACGATATTCAAAATGTGGTTATCAGAACAAGAGATGGTATCCCTATATACTTAAAGGATGTTGCCGATGTAAAATCTGCATCTATGGAACAATTTGTTCTTACCCGCTCCAACTGGCATCCTGCTGTTCTTTTTAGCATAGTGCGTCATCCCGGTGCCAATGGGGTTGAGGTATCAAAACTTGTATCTCAAAGGCTTAAAAAAATCAAATCAAGTTTGCCAACGGATGTTAAAATATCAAAGTGGTATGATTTATCTGATTTTGTAACAAAATCTATTAAGACAGTTGCCATAAATCTCATCATAGGTATTTTTCTGATTTCTTTTGTCGTTTTTTTGCTTTTAAGAAGCATTAAACTTTCTTTACCTATTATAATCACTATGCCGCTTACTCTCTTTTTCACCTTTTTAGGATTAAGGATATTTCACCTTTCTATCAATATAATGACATTGGGAGGTCTCACAGCGGCACTTGGTATTCTTGTTGCCAATGCCATTGTGGTGGTAGAAAATATTGAACGACACAGGGCAGAAGGGGAACGATTTAATAACGCCCTGATTTTCGGAACTATTGAAGTAATCCCACCTTTGCTTGGTGCTACCATAACAACTGTAATCGTATTTGTCCCTTTGATTTACCTGAGTGGTGTATCAGGTATGTTTTTTAAGCCTGCTGCACTTACCCTTGCAATTGCTATTGGAATTTCGCTTTTACTTGCCTTCTCTTTAACCCCACTTTTTACTGCTGGTGTATTATCTTCTATTAAACCTGCCCGCAAAAAAAAGATAGGGAGGATGCAAAATGTTTATGTAAGGTGGCTTGGAAGATCCCTTAGCAATTTATCCATTATTCCTGTAATCACCCTTATAATAGTGATTGGTAGTATAATTGGTGCTATGCACTTAAAAACGGGATTTTTGCCCTCCTGGGATGAAGGTTCTATTGTTATGGACTACAAAATGCCCCCGGGGACATCACTTGAAGAAACAAATAGGGTGGCTACAAAGATTGAAGATATTTTGAAAACTATTCCCGAGGTTAAAGCATATTCAAGGAGAACGGGGTATGAACTTGGAGGATACCCACTGCCGCCCAACAGGGGTGATTTTCTTATAAACTTAATTCCTCATAGAAAACGCTCCGTATTTCAAATTATGGACGAATTAAGAACTAAAATACATCAGAATATACCGGGTGTCTGGGTAAACCCCTTCCAGGTGCTTAGTGAAGCCCTTGAGGAGGCAAGTGGAGAAGAAGCGCCCATTGTCGTTAAAATATACGGGGATAATCTTTCCATTCTTGAAAAAGTAGCAACCACCTTAAGGCATAAAATGCAATCAATCAAAGGGCTTACAGGGGTAAAACTTGGGGTTTCAAAAGGGGCACCCGAATTTAATCTTGACATTTATCCTGAAAAGGCTGCAAGGGTTGGGCTTTCACCTGCAAAAATTTCCAGAGAGGTTAAACTCGCATTATGGGGGAAAGTATCTACAAAAATTAGAAAAGGACTCAGACTTGTTGGGGTAAGATTGAAATATCCAAAAAGTTATTATAAACATATAGAGGAGTTAAATGATTTACCCATATATTCACCTTATGGAGTTATCCCTCTTAGCACTGTAGCAAAGGTAGGTTTAAAAAAAGGAACCTACGAGGTAATGCATGAAAACGGAAGTTTATTGATTACCATCACAGGGCAGGCACAGGAAAAAGATTTGGAAAATGTGATAAAAGGGATAAAAAGTATTCTGAAAAGAACCCCTACACCTTCTGGCATAACAATCAGTCTGGGAGGGGATTACAAGAAGGAAGCCCGTTCATTCAAAGAACTTATGCGTGCCCTTATAATAGCCATATTTTTAATCTTTGCTGTCCTTATCCTTGAATTCAAATATTGGAAGCCTTCTCTTGCCATATTTTTAGGAACCATATTTTCCTTCTCATTTGTCGTATTCGGACTTCTTGTTTTTCATACCCCATTTGATGTCTCATCATTTATGGGGATGATAGCCTCACTGGGCATAGTTGTAAATAACGGTATTTTGCTTATAGATTTTGCAGAGCGATATAAAAGAGAAGGGACAGGACTCATTGAAGCAATTAATAAAGCGGGGAGGGTGAGATTTCGTCCTATTTTGATAACAACAATTACAACCTTGACAGGATTTCTACCAATGTTAATAAGTGCCAGCATCTTAAGACCCTTTGCTGTTGCCATAATAAGTGGGCTTGTAGGTTCATTATTCTTCTCCCTATTTGTTATTCCTGTGCTTTATTATCTTTTTGAGAGTAAGGGTAGGTAATAAATATGAAAGACATAAAGAATATGGAAGAATACTTAAAACCAACTGAACTATGTGATTGTGATAATTCGGAAATAAAAAAAACGGCAAATAAACTTGTTCAAGGCACTGAAAGTCCTGATGAAGGTGCATTAAAGATATTCTATTTTGTAAGGGATGAGATATTTTTTGGAGGTGCAAGCCACCATATAAAGGCATCGGAGATATTAAAAAGGAGGGTGGGAGATGGTTGTCTTAAAACAAACCTTCAGATAGCACTAATGCGGGCTGTATGGATACCAGCAAGGTGCCATTTTGCTTATATAAATTCAAGGGTGTTAAAGCCTATATTACCTGAGTCTATCTATAATAAATTTCAAAGTATCATACCACATTGCTGGTGTGAATGTTATGTCTTTGGCAAATGGATATCCTGTGAATCACTTTTTGACAAAATCTTATTTGAACAGATGATTAAAAAAGGGGTTATTTCTGAGAAGCAAATACATACTATTGATTGGGATGGTAAATCAGACCTGATTTTATTTAAGAACTGGATTCTTGAAGATAAAGGTATTTTCTCTTCCTGTGATGATGCCCTTCAAATGTTGTCAAAAGTAGAGGTAAATCAGGGATTATTCCCGAAGATTGTTAATGATACCCTTTTTGAGCATGCCTTCTATTCTATATATAATCAACATATAAATGAAATTCGGAAATCTATGATAAAAATGAATAAGTAAACCTCCCTGATATGCTTTCAAAAATAACTTCTAACCTTAATATACATTTATTTAATTATATTAACCACTTTGCAGGTATAAATCACATACTTGATAATCTTGCTATTATAACAGCAAAATATTTATTTGCGGTCTTTATATTATGGTTAGCCTATCTCTGGTTCAAAAAGAAAAAGGAATATAAAAGTATTACATTATACAGCACTTATTCGGCTATACTGGGACTTTTATTCAATTTTCTCATATCCTCCCTTTATTTTCATCCAAGACCATTTATGCTTCATCTGGGGAAATTATTGATTCAACACCCACCAGAAACTTCATTTCCCTCAGACCATACTACTTTTATGCTTTCCATAGCATTTATGCTTATCTATTTTAGGGAAACAAGAATATCAGGAATCATTTTATCCATATTCGGACTAATAGGAGGATTCTCACGGGTATATTGTGGACTTCATTTCCCCCTGGATATAATAGGCTCTCTTGCAGTTGCATTATCATCTTCTTTAATTATCTTTTCACTGAAGGATAAATTAAAACGATTAAATAGAATAATCATAAACCTATATAACCGCATTTTTGGAAAAAAGGGAAAGAGGATGTAAACTTGCAAACTTTCTAATCCACCGCTTTTGCGAAAAACCGATGAGCTGAAATCGTTGTAAATCCTTGAAAATAGAGATTCTTTGGCAAAGCCTCAGAATGACAAAGAAAAGAGGCTCGCAAAGATATTCGCAGGCTAAAGCCTTCGCCTACCACTTTCCGTAAAAATGATGGTTGCTCGCAATGACAATAAAAAAAGATTTTTTCACTAATGTCTATTCTTTTTGCTGGCAAAAATTAAAAAAATTATTATTTATAGTATATTGAATGTAAAAATTTTTTATAAAAAACAGCATTTTAACCAAACAGGAGAATTTTAGTGAATACTACATCTATTAAAAAAATAATAATGGACAAAGGAATTCAACCTTCCCATCACAGGATAAAAATATACGAATACCTGCTGAACCATCATACACACCCCACCGTGGATATGATATATAAAGAAATATCAAAGGAAATCCCTACACTTTCCAGAACAACTGTTTATAATACTTTATCAATATTTCTTGAAAAGGGCTTAATCTCTTCTATTACCATCGACGAAAATGAAGTGCGATACGACTACAATACAACGCCACATGCACATTTTAAGTGTATTAAATGCGGGAATATTTACGACATACCCCTGGACACAAAACTCTTTAAAAAGAAAACAATCAAGGGGCATAAAATTATAGAGCAACACATATATTTTAAGGGAATTTGTAAAAATTGTTTAAAAAAAATGCAATCTTGACTTGACAAAAAGACTCTACTTTTGTATCATTAAGATTGTAATGATTACAAAATTGAAATCAATTCAAAAGGAGGATTTTTATGAACAAAAAGGCATTACATAAGATTAGTTATGGGATGTATATTGTTAGTTCTAAGAATGGTGATAAACTCAATGGACAGATTGCAAACTCAGTGTTCCAAATTACATCAACCCCTATTACTATTGCAATAAGCATTAACAAGGAAAATCTTACCAATGAATTTCTAAAGTCAAACGGTATATTTAGTGTTTCAATTCTATCAAAGGAAACACCCATAGAATTTATAGGTAAATTTGGATTTAAGTCAGGCAGGGATATTAATAAATTTGATGGTGTAAATTATAAGATTGGCGAAAGTGGTGCACCTGTTGTGCTGGATTATGCTATTGCCTATCTTGAATGTAAGGTAAAGAATTCTATTGATGCTGGCACCCATACAATCTTCATTGGCGAAGTTATAGAGGGTGATATTCTGAAGGATGAGGTGCCGATGACTTATGAGTATTATCATTCGGTGAAGAAGGGTGGTATATCTAAAAATGCACCCCATTATATTGAAGAGGAAAAAAAGGAAACACCAAGAACAGATGGGACAAAAAAATACAGGTGCAAGGTATGTGGATATATATATGACCCTGAGGTTGGAGACCCCGATGGAGGCATTGCACCCGGAACT
>WFRC01000214.1 GCA_015486685.1 Caldifarciminota bacterium | reverse complement strand
CTTTTGTGCGGTAATGGCGGCAGTGCCGCTGATGCCCAGCATATTGCCTGTGAGTTTATAGAAAAGGTGAAAATAGAGAGGAAATCTATTCCTGCCATTGCACTGAATGCAAATACATCAGTTCTTACCGCTGTTGCCAATGATGAATCATTTGCTAAAATTTTCTCTCGCCAGATTGAAGGGATTGGGAAAGAGGGAGATATATTAATTGCCATTTCAACCAGCGGAATGTCAAGGAATGTAATTGAAGCGGTAAATGCTGCAAAAAATATGGGTATATATACAATTGGATTTACAGGTAAGGGAGGAGGCAAATTGAAGGACATAGTTGATTTACCTATAATTGTGCCTTCTGATGATACAGCCCGCATCCAGGAGTCACATATTTTAATAGGGCATATCATCTCAGAAATTATTGAGGAGGAATTTATTGATTAGTTTAACGGCCCCTGCAAAGATTAATTTATATCTTGATATTCTGGATAAAAGAACAGACGGGTATCACAATATCATTACGGTTTTTCAGTCAATCTCAATGTTTGATATTCTAAAATGTGAAAGAATTGAAAGGGGGATAGAAGTAGAGGTTAAGGGAAAGTGGGATGTAATGAAAGGGAAAGTCAATCTTGTTTACAGAGCGGCAAAACAATTTTTTAATGATACGGGTATAGATGGGGGTATTCATCTAATACTTGATAAGAATATTCCACCGGGAAGGGGTTTAGGTGGAGGTAGTTCTGATGCAGCCATTACAATTATTATGCTAAATCATCTTTTCTCGACCCATTTAATGTTAAATAAAATGGTTGAAATAGGAAAAAAGGTAGGAGCAGATGTCCCTTTCTTTTTCTATGGAGGTACCGCGCTTGCTGTTGGAAAGGGCGATAGGTTTATTGAAACTTTACTGCCTACCCCAAATTATAAGGTATTGATATTTATTCCGGCATTTGAAATTCCGACGCGTAAGGCATATAAAAAATTTTCCTTGACAAATCGGAAACATACTGTTAAATTAGGTGCTGAAGAATTAATAAATATTTACAAAAAAGGAGAAAACTTGCTACTTGAAAACGCCTTTGAATCCTTTGCTTTTAAGGAATTTCCCCTACTCGCAAGGGTAAAAGAGATGCTTATAAGTGAAGGCAGCGATGGAGTATTGCTTTCCGGAAGTGGTTCTTCTATGTTTGCCCTTTTTAAGAACAGAGGAGACGCAGAATCCGCAGGAGAAAGGGTAAGAAGATTTGGAAACCTGTGGTATGGAGAACTATTATCCAGAGGTGTTTATCAACAACTACTTAAAATTTAATGGAGGATTAACTATGGAAATTACTGAAGTAAGGCTTACATTGAGAGATGAACCAAAATTAAAGGCATTTGCAAATGTTACATTTGACGATTCATTTGTTGTCAGAGGTATAAAGATTATTGAAGGAGATAAGGGATTATTTGTTGCTATGCCTTCTAAAAAGGGTAAGGATGGTGTATATAGAGATATTGCTCATCCCGTTACCAACGATATGAGGAAAAAGATTGAAGGTGCTGTGCTTGCACAGTATGAAAAGGCTCTGGCGGGGATAGATGTTCCTCCCGACGAGACTTCGAAGGAGAAAGAAGAATAATAGATAACATTAGAAATTAAAATTTGGGGCGTAGCCAAGTGGCAAGGCACGGGATTTTGGATCCCGTATTCGGTGGTTCGAATCCACCCGCCCCAGGAATATGAGTAAAAAGTGAGAAGTGATACTTAAATGCAAAATGAAGATTGCAAAATGAAAAAGACAGCCGTAAGCCGTTGGCAGTTAGCCGTTAGCAAAAAATTAAGAACGGTTATACGATGATATGGTGATACGTTTATACGATGATATGGTGATACGGAAATAGTTGTAATGTTGAAAGAGATATTAGGGTATAGTTGATAGGGTATGGGGTATGGTTAAAAAAGGTAAAAAAACATAAACGGTGATACGATGATATGGAAATATGATGATACAGATAGGAGAGATTTTTTCTTTAATTTTTTACCTTTAACATTTAACATTTAACCTTTTACCTTTAACCGTTTACACTTTGCATTTTGCAATTTGAAATGTTTGCGAAGCAAATAAAGGAGGATATACATATATGGAGCAATTAAAGATTTTTGCTGGAACTTCTGTTAGAGGGCTTGCACAAGAAATTGCAGAGCACCTGAATATACCATTAGGTGATGCATTGATAAAAAGATTTTCTGATGGAGAGATTAGAGTAAAACTCAATGAAAATGTCAGAGGTCGGGATGTTTTCTTTATTCAATCTACATTTCCACCGTCAGACTATCTTTTTGAACTTTTGATAATGATTGATGCAGCAAAAAGGGCATCTGCTGGAAGGATTACTGCTGTAATACCCTATTATGGTTATGCAAGGCAGGACAAGAAAGATGAGCCCAGAGTCCCGATATCCGCAAAACTCATTGCGAATCTTATTTCTGTCGCAGGTGCCAACAGGATTCTTACAATAGACCTCCATGCGGAACAGATTCAGGGTTTTTTTGACATTCCCGTTGACCATTTATATGCATCTCCTGTTATCATTGATTATTTGCTTAAGAAAAATTTAGATACAAATAATGTGGTCATTGTTTCCCCTGACCCTGGTAGGGTTAAAAGGGCGAGGGCTCTCGCCAAAAGGTTGTCAAATGTCCCTATAGCCATAATAGACAAGAGGAGGCCCGAACCCAATAAATCAGAGGTTATAAATGTTATTGGTGATGTTGGTGGTAAAGTTGCTATTATCAATGATGATATTGTGGATACAGGAGGGACACTCGTCGGTGCGGCTGAATCGATTTTGAAAGAAGGTGCCAGAGAGGTTTATTCTACAATTACACATCCTGTGCTCTCTGGAAATGCAATTGAAAGGATTTCATCTTCTTTAATAAAGGAAATGATTGTTACGAATACAATTCCATTAGGTGATGAGAAAACAGAAAAATTTACAGTTTTATCTGTGGGACCTTTACTTGCAGAAGCGATAAAAAGAATTCATAACAATGAATCTGTAAGTTCGTTGTTTGATTAAGGAGGTAAGATGGAATATGAAATAGATGTAAAGGAACGGAATACAAAAGAAAGTGTTAGGAGTTTAAGAAGAGAGGGTAAAATTCCCGGTGTAATATATGGACATAATGAAGGTACGAGGCATATACTCGTAGATGAGGTCGCATTGAAAAAACTTATTACTAACCTGCACTCGGAGTCTACAATGATAAATGTCCATTATGGTAAAGAGATTATGGAATGTGTTCTTAAAGATGTTCAGAGGGATATTTTGACAGACAGGATAATCCATATTGATTTTTATCATCTTCATCGTGGAGAGAAGATTACCGTTGCTATTCCAATAGTACTGGAAGGTGATGCCAAAGGTATTAAAGAGGGTGGTGTGCTTGATTTTGTAACAAGAGAGATAGAGGTTGAATGCCTTCCAAAGGATATTATAAATGAGATAAAGGTGGATGTCTCAAATGTTGACATAGGAGATACTATTCATATAAGCGATATTAATATTGACAGAAAGAAGTATAGAATTTTTGCAGAATCATCAGAACCTGTACTCTCTATCATTATGCCCAGGGCTCCTGTTGTAGAAGAGGTAGTGGAGGAAGAAGAGGCAGCAGAGCCTGAACTCGTAGGAGAAGAGGAAAAGAAAGAGGAGGAAAAATCGGAGAAAGGTGCATAGTGGGATTGGGTAATCCTGGAAGGGCGTATACATTGACCCGTCACAACCTTGGTTTTCTTGTAGTTGACAGAATGGCAGATAAATTGGGAATTTCTTATGCGGCAGGAAAAGGGAAGTGGTGGGAAGCAACAGAAAAGATTGACGGAAAAACAATTTTTTTAATGAAGCCCACAACATATATGAACAATTCCGGTGAGGCATTGGTGGATTTTATAAATGTGAAAAATCTTGAAACAGAAGATATACTCGTTGTCTTCGATGATGCAGATTTACCTCTGGGGAAGATAAGAATAAGAACAAAAGGTTCAAGCGGTGGGCATAAAGGTCTTGAATCCATTATTTATCAATTAGGCACAGAGAATTTTTCAAGATTAAGGATAGGCATTGGTAAAGAAGGTAATAATCTCGTTGATTGGGTTTTATCGCCGTTTAAGAAGGAGGAATGGAAGATAATAGATGAAAGCATTGAAAAATCCTGCGAAGCAATCCTTATCTGGGTAAAGGACGGTGTTCAAAAGGCGATGGATATTTTTAACAAAGGAGGAGAAATATGATTTTTGCAGCAATTAGCGGTATCTTAGCTATTTTAGTGGTTGCATTTCTTGCTATATCAATAATTAAGAGGCCCAGAGGAAATGAACAAATGCAAGAGATTTCTCAACATATCAGAGTAGGTGCCCGCACATTTCTGATTAAAGAATATTCAGTGGTTTTTCCGCTGGTATTTTTTATTGCCATTATTCTATCTGTAATTCCTCTATTTGGGATTAATGTTGGCTTAAACTGGAAGACAGCTGTATCTTTTGTTTTTGGTGCGTTTATTTCTGCAGTTGCAGGTTGGACTGCGATGTCTGTTGCTACAAATGCCAATAATAGAACGGCAGAGGCTGCAAGGTCAAATCTTAAAGAGGCGTTGAAGGTTTCTTTTTCAGCAGGTAGTTCAACAGGACTTTCTATTGTTGGATTTGCCCTTATTGGTTTGATTATTATATACTTTGTATTCAAAGGAGAACCAAATGCCGTCAATGGATATGCGATGGGTGCTTCCCTACTTGCACTCTTTGCAAGGGCAGGAGGTGGCATTTTTACAAAAGGTGCTGATATGGGCGCAGATTTAGTAGGGAAGGTTGAGCAGAATATCCCTGAAGACGATCCGAGAAATGCCGCTGTGATTGCTGATAATGTAGGTGATAATGTAGGTGATACAGCAGGGCTTGGTGCTGATTTACTTGAATCTTATGTAGAATCTATTATTGCCACGCTTGCTATTGGATATGCACTTGTGAATCAAACAGGTTTTTCCGCACTTTCACGCAGTTCGTATACGCTTTTACCACTGTATATTGCCGGTGCGGGTATAATTGCATCTATTCTGGGTATAGCATTTGTAAGATTTTTTCCTTCATCTTCACCGCAAACAGCGATGGATAATGGCGTATATCTAAGTGCTATTCTTCTGATTATTGCTACATATTTTATTGTAAGGTATTTGCACTTCAGAATAGGTCTTTTCTGGACCGTTGTAGCAGGGCTTTTCTCAGGTTTAGTGGTAGGATGGACAAGTGAATTTTATACATCTGCACGATTCCGACCGGTGCGTGAGCTTTCAAAATCAGCAAAATCAGGTCCAGCCGTTGTTGTCGTGAATGGGCTTGCTGTGGGGATGGAAAGCACTTTAATACCTGTCTTAATGCTTTCATTTGCTGTTCTTGTAGGCTATTTTGCCGGTGGAATATATGGAGTTGCCCTTGCATCTGTGGGTATGCTTTCAATTCTTGGTATAACACTCTCAGTGGATTCATACGGGCCTATTGCAGATAATGCAGGTGGTATTGCTCAGATGTCAGGACTTCCTCCTAATGTAAGAGAAATTACAGATAAATTAGATGCAGTAGGCAATACTACTGCTGCCATAGGAAAAGGATTTGCCATTGGTTCGGCTGCATTTGCAGCACTGGGATTATTTGCCGCCTATGTAACAACCATTAAAAGATTTTCAGGTGCACAATTTTCACTTTCTCTCACCGACCCGAAATTACTTGCAGGTATTTTGATTGGGGGTATGATTCCATTTTATATTGCATCACTCCTTGCAAGGGGTGTAGGAAGGGTTGCAAATAAAATCATTGATGAGGTAAGAAGACAATTTAAGGAAATTCCGGGGCTGTTAGAAGGAAAAAGCAAGGCAGATTCAAAGACCTGTGTGTCTATTGCTACTTCTGGTGCATTAAAATCAATGATACTTCCGGGCATTATAGTTATTATTGCACCTGTGGTTGTGGGTCTATTTTTAGGACCTGTTACACTTGCGGGTATGCTGATGGGTGCATTGACAACAGGTCTGGTGTTAGGTATTTTTACTGCTAATTCCGGTGCAGCAATGGATAATGCCAAAAAACATATAGAGGAAGGATTCCTCGGAGGAAAGGGTACAGATGCCCATAAGGCATCAATTGTGGGGGATACTGTTGGAGACCCATTAAAAGATACCATAGGGCCTTCAATAAATATACTTATAAAACTTATGGCGGTAATTTCTCTTGTATTGGCGCCGCTGTTCAAAGTAAGAGGAGGATTTTAATGAAAAAACCTTATGAAATGTTAATGATTATTGACCCAAAATTGGATAAGGGAAAAAGGGAATCTAAGGTTGAAGATGTGAAAAAGGTAATAGAAGAACTGGGTGGAGAGATAGAATCAGAAGATATATGGGGTGTGAAGAAATTTGCTTATGAAATAAAAAAAAGGGAAGAAGGTTATTATGTGAATTTTGATTTGCTTATACCCCCTGAGAAGATAGATGAGATGAAAAATAAATTTAAACTTACAAAAGAGATATTGAGATTTTTGATATTAAAAAAGGAGTAAAAAATGGCAAACATAAGGTTACCGAACATTAATGTAGTCCATATTACAGGAAGGCTAACTCAGGACCCTGAACTTCTTTATACCCAGCAGAAGGGGACGCCTATCTGTAAATTTAGAATTGCCTCAGATAGAAGTTATAAGGATAAAGAAACAGGTGAATGGAAAAAAATAACCCTATTTATCGGTGTAGTTGCATGGGGCAATCTGGCAGAAAGGATGGGAGATGTCTTAAAGAAAGGGAGTGCTGTGTATATTTCGGGAAGATTAGAAATGGATGCATGGAAAAACGCAGAAGGAAAAGATATGACAAGGATTAAGATAAGGGCGAATTCTATACAATCATTAGAAATTCAACCGTCGGCAGAGAGAGTAGAACAACCTGCCCAGAAAGAAGAAATTGCCAGCGAGGAAGATGACTTGCCGTTCTAACGACAGATACTGGTAAAAGAAGTGGAGACTGAGAAGTTAAGAGTTGAAGGGAACGAAGACGCTAACCGCCTTCCGCTAACCGCTGACCGCCAAAAGGATATTTGCCAGATTGATGTAGGAGGGGCTTCCCAGCCCCGATAAAAAAAGGAATAATGGAGTATTGGAATACTGGAACATTGGAAAAATCTGTTATTCTGGAGTGCATTAACCGTGTTAATGCGTCGTTAATCTGTTGTTTGTAGTTTTTACAATTAACGGCTTACGATTTACGCTTCACGATATACTTCCGCATTATTATTTGGCGGAAAGCGGTAAGCGGTAAGCGTTTTAACTTATTGAACAAGGAGGTAAAATGAAAAAATATTCACGATGTTATTTCTGTCAAAATGGGATAAAACATATTGATTACAAGGATGTTGATAGCCTGAAAATGTTTATTACGGAGAGGGGCACTATAAGGTCATCAAGGGGCACAGGCACCTGTCCAAAGCATCAAAGGGCATTGGCAAAGGCTATAAAAAGGGCAAGGTTTATGGGGCTTTTACCATTTCTTGCGAGAACACTGAAATAGGAGGTGAAAGATGAAGGTTATACTTTTTGAAAATATTGATAGTCTTGGAACAGCGGGGGAAATTATAAATGTTAAATCGGGTTACGCAAGGAATTATCTTATTCCCAAAAAACTTGCCGTGCCCGCTACTCCTTCAAATATGCGGGTGCTCCATTCCCGGAAGAGCATCTTTGAAAAAAAGGCAAAAGAGAAAGAAATAGGTGCATTGGGAATTAAAGAAAAGATTGATGGGCGTTCGTTTAAGATTTCTGTAAAGGCAGGAGATGCGGATAAACTCTTTGGTTCTGTTACATCTCAGGATATTGAGGAAATTCTGAGGAAGGAAGGCATAGATATATCTCACAGAAATGTAAAGTTGGAAGAACCCATAAAGGAGTTAGGCGTATATAATATTGGGATAAAATTACATCCGGATGTTGAGGCGAATTTTAAGTTGTGGGTGGTTAAAGAAGAGGAATAATGTATTTTTTCTGGAGATTATATCTATCACACCTTTTAGCAGACTTTCCATTTCAGACAGATAATGTATTCAGAATAAAGGTTCATTATAGATGGGGCGTGCTGATTCACGGTGGAATTGCAGGTATTTTAGCATTTTTGTTTTCCATCCCGTATATCAAATCTTATCCCATTATAACAGTCTATCTTGTACTTTTATGGATATTTCACACCTTTATTGATAAATGCAAACTTCTTATCAATCCATACATCGGGAAATTAAATCCTTTATTTTTCCTTCTTGACCAGGGGCTACATCTGTTATCTGTTTACCTTGTATCCCTCACAGTTCCCAGTCCTTTAAGGCTTGGATTAAACATTCCCTTCTATAATAATACCCCATTCGTCATAATTTTATCACTGTATATTATTGGCACCTATGGGATATACTTCTTTTTCCATTCCTTCAGAACCACTCAGGAATTTGATGCTACTGCAAGGAAGGGTATGAAATATCTGGAAATGATTGAAAGGCTTCTGGTTATTTCATTTGTGGGATATTCTGCTAAACTTATTCCCGTTTCTATTTTGTTTATTATACCGAGGGCAATTATTTGTCGAAGGAAGGGTCAAAAAAATTGCATTATGGAAATCATCCTGGGTTTTATACTTGCAGTTTTGATAGGGATATTTATATTTAATATGAGGGAGATATAATGATTGAAGTTACTATAAATACTATAGCAATGGATACAAAAACAGGTACGCCCGTTGTAATATTGAAAGAAAAGAATGGTGAAGGAGGGTTGCCAATATGGATTGGGCCATTTGAGGCAGATGCGATTTCAAGGGCATTAAACGGAGAAAAATTTTCCAGACCCCTTACCCATAATCTTTTGATGAATATTATTAAAGGGTTAAGAACAAAGGTATTAAAAGTAATAATCAATGATTTGAGGGAAAATACATATTTTGCAAGGATTTATCTTCAAAGGGAAGAAGAAATTATAGAGATTGATGCCAGGCCCAGTGATTCGCTTGTCATTGCCTCACTCTCAAAATGCCCAATATATATTGAAGAAAAGGTAATTGCGCAGAGTGAGATGACCATTGAACAGGACCAGGAGTTTGAAAAGAGAAAACTTCAGGACCATCTTAAAAAAATAAATCCCACCGATTTCGGAAAATACGACATATAAAGAAGAATCTGCGCCCATTTTTATGAATAACTTGTAAAGTTCGGAGAAAGAGGAGCCCTACTTGTGGATATATTCCCAATCCTTTATTTTTATTTTACCATTGTCTCTTAGGGAAAATATTAGTTTAAGAGGTCTGTCCTGCTCAATAAAATTAGGGGTGCCAATAAATAATTTCAGTCCATTATTATCAATGAACATATTACCCTCAAATTTTTGGATTACCACATTATTAAGCATAAAAATAGGTTCAGGATTTCCTTCTCCATACGGCGGAAATTTTTTTAAGACATCAAAGAAATTTTTATCTAATTCATCCACTTCTACTTCACTATCCACAAATTTTTCATTTTTTGGGGAGTAATCCATTATACGCTCTTTCATTATTCCCAGAAAGGTTTTTATTGCTTCTGGTTTAATAGTAAATCCCGCTGCTACCTTGTGCCCTCCATATTTTATCAGATTTTCAGATGCCGATTGGAATGCGTGAACAAGGTTAAAACCTTTTGGTGCCCTTCCTTCTCCAATATATTCTCCATTCCTTTCTCCAATCAAGATTACAGGCATTCCCGTAAAATCTTTAAGTCTTGAAGCACAGTATCCAAGAAATTCAGGGTCTACCCCTTTTATGAAAGATATATATCCATCCTTTTCAACTACAGAAGAAACAGTATTATATATACTTCGTGCCTTTGCTGTCCATTTTTTATGCTGTATCTCCATCCTGCGAAAAATTTCAACTGCCTTATTTTTATCCCTTTCAAGGAAAAAGGTTTCAAGCATGCCTTGCTTCCCTGATTGAAGATATGAGATTACTTCATAAAATTTTTCAATCTTAGTAATATATTGAGAAATTATGGAAAGTCCGGGTTCTTTTACCCGGGAAAGTTGTTTAACACCTTCAACAAATATAATCCTGTTATCATTAATCAATGGAACTCTGTCAGATATAACTGAAAGTCCAGCATAGGTAACCATTTCAGGCATAATACTCAACCATTCCGAAAGGCTTAAGTTCGCTTCTTTCTTGATTATTATGTAAGAAAGTTTAAACGATATAACGGCACCTGAAAGTTCAGGGAATGGATACCTATTTAGTTTAGGGTTAATCAAAAAATTTTCTGCCGAACTGCTGTCGGGGATTTCATGGTGGTCTGTAATAATAACGCTTAAACCATTTTTTCTGGCATATTGAACTTCTTTAATATTTGAACTTCCGCAATCAACAGTGATAAGGAGATTAACACCCTTTTTTATGGCATTTTTTATCCCATCAAGTGTTAAGCCTACACCTTCTTTTGCCCTATTCGGGATATAAAATCCAACATTGGCGTCAAGTTTTTTCAGTGTTTTATAGAGTATCATTGTCCCTGTTATTCCGTCTACATCTTCGTCTCCCCATATTAATATTTTCTTCTTCGATTTTAGTGCATCTGCAATGACCTCCGCAGCAGAAGAGATGTTTGGAAGCATTTCAGGTTCCATCATATTTTTTAATTCGGGATAAAAGAACCTCAGTACTTCGTCCTCTGTCTTTATTCCCCGCCTATACAACGAAATTTTTAATGGCAAAGGAATTTCTGTATATACATTTGTCTGAAAATCTTTTCCTATCGGGTAGGGTTTCCATTCCATCTTATTTTCCTTTTAAGACCCATATTTCTCCGAACAATTTTTTCTGTGATACACGCACTTTACCATCTTTGACTGTTTCAAGAAGTGCAAAGAAACCTGCAATAATATCGTTCCAGGGCTTTCCCCTGAAGAACTTAAAGAATGCATATCTTTTCATTGTCCTGAATGGTTCAAGTATCATTGAAACAAAATCCTCTATTTGCCATTTTAACACAGCAGGTATATATGGTTTTTCTCTTTCCCTCTCAATAATCTTTTTTGCTTCATAGAAGACCTCAAAAGGAATATCAAAATTCTGATTTTCGGCAGGGCATCCACGATAGGATTCTCTTTGTGAAGTTTCCAGATGATTACTGAGAAATTCTGCTCCTTCTTGAAACAGAGAGTATGTTTTAATCCTATCCCTTAAAATTATGTCAATTCCTTCTTCTTTATTATCCTTCCTTAAAAGCGATGCGGATTTCATAGTCAAAAGTAAAGAGGCAAAGGAAATAAAATCACCTGATATATCAAGATTTATCTTCTTTATTGTATTGAGGTAATTCAAAAATTCTTTTGTTATATGAGCAATCTGAATATCGTATATATTTATTTCCTTTCTTCTCACAAGATAAACCAGCAGGTCCATTGGACCTTCAAAATTTTCTATGCCGACCGTAAAACTCATTTTAGTATAAAGTAAATATTCACTATACCCTCTTCATTTTTTGTCTCATTAGGAGGAAGTGATTGGAATTTCCATTCTCGTACGGCATTAACAGCATTTTTATCAAATGCATCTCCTCCTGTTTTAATAACATTAATACGGGTTATATAACCATCCTTGTTAACGACAATTTTGAGTGAGACCGTTGTTTGTTCTTGATTCCCTTTGGGATATACAGGTTTTACAAATTTTATCAATCTTCTCTTTGCAAGTTCACCTGTAATAGAATAAGGTTTTTTTGCATTACCTCTGTTAGTGGATGAGACAGGGGGAACAGGCTTCTTCGGTGAAGGTAATACGGGTTTACCTTTCGGATAGGGCAGAGGAATATCACCTTCTCCTATCCCTAAATTTACATCAGCCTTATTACCCATATTTTTTTCTTTTTGCAATGACTTACCTTCCATCAGGGATATGGTTATAACTCTTTCAGGTATAGATGCTAAATGTATCTTAATCGCAATGGATATAACCACTATAACTATATATATAAACAATGTGATGATAAATGATTTTAATTTTCTGTTCAATTTAATCCTTTGGTATAGTTGCTATTACGAATTTTTTTGCACCTGCAAGCCGAAGATTATCCATAACTTTAACTGCCATATCCATTGTGACCGCTTTATCTGTTTTCAGTAGAACATATTTTTCTTCGGGATGCATTCCCCTGATTAACAGTGAAAGTTCTTCAAGGGAGACAGGCTTTTCTTCAAGATATAATCTGCCTTCTTTTGTAACGGTTACGGCAATGTGCGGGGTGGATAATGCCTGTTTTGTGGCAGAACGCGGTAGGGCAACTTTTACACCTGGTTGAATCACATAAGTAGATGTAAGTATGAAGAATATTATTAAAAGAAGAACAATATCCGCCATTGAAATAACAGGAAAATCTTTATTTCTACCATAGTTTGTTTTTACTTCCATTTTCCCTCCATTGACTTCACAATAGATTCCATTTCATTCCCTGCCTTTTCCATTTCAAGGGCGGATTCACGCACCTTATCAACAAACCAGTTGTAAAAAATCAGAAATATTATACCAACGCCAAGACCGCCGGCTGTAGTGACCAATGCTTCCCATATACCGCCAGCAAGTTGGGAGGGATTTACTCCGCCACCTAAAACCTGAATTTTCATAAATGCCTTTATCATCCCTGTTACTGTGCCAAAAAAACCAAGCATTGGAGAGATAGCGACTACTGTTGCAAGTGAGCCAAATCCCGATTCCAATCCTTTAATCTCCCTTTTTGCAGCGGATTGCATTGCTTTTGCTACATTCTCCTGACCTTCCTCAAAGTGGACAAGTCCAGCCATCACCGTTCGCGATACAGGTGTATCATAATACCGTGCACTTTCTAATGCTTTGCCTATGTCTCCATCCAATAGCCATGCCTTTATCTCTTTCATAAATGCGTCATAATCCAAACGTGCCTTTTTGAAATACAAAAGTCTTTCCACTACAATAAATATCCCGACAAAGAGAGCAATACCAATAAGAATCATTACATAACCACCTTTACTAATTATCCCAAATAATGTCATAATACCTCCTTTGTTTAATAAGTTAAAACGCTAACCGCCTACCGCCAACCGCTTTCCGCCAAATAATAATGCGGAAGTATATCGTGAAGCGTAAATCGTAAGGCGTTAATTGTAAAAACAACGCTTATTTTATCCAACATCTAACATCCAATATCTTCTATCTCCTTACGCTTTACGCCTCACGCTTCACGTTCTTTTCTCTTTCGTTCGTCACGAACCACCATCACGAACATGTTCGTTAATCCTTTACCCATTACCTATTACCTCTTGCCTCTTACCCATTACTGTTTTTTCCTCATTCTCTCTTTTCCCTATATACTCGCTACTCATCCCTCGCTACTGCTTTTTCCACTCATCTACTCATTCACTTCCTACTTCTCAGTTCTCACTTCCCACTTAAAATGTAATAACGCCGCAGGCAAATAACTAATCTTTTTCTCAACTTTCAACATTCTTTATCATTCCATACCCAATACCCTATCCACCATACCCCATATTCGCGGTAAGCGGTAAGCGGATAGCGGTGAGCGAATATTTCACCTTCAACTTTCAACTTTTTACTCTTCTTTCCCCATTTTTTTCAATTTTCTATAAAGTGTTGAGAGGTGTATTCCAAGCAATTTTGCCGCTTCCTTCTTGTCCCCACCTGTATTTTTGAGTGCATTTAGTATTGCCTTTTTTTCTATTTCTGTTAGGTTCACATCAGAAACTTTTAACACATTTCTATTCTCTGTTTTAATATAATCGGGGAAACTTGCAGGTAAAATAGTATCGCTTTCATTAAGAACTATCAACCTCTCAATTACATTTTCTACCTCTCTTACATTCCCGGGCCACCTATATTTTTTTAATATTTCCATAGCTTCGGGGGACATTTTTTTCTCCTTTATTCCCAATCTCTTTGAAATACTTTTGATAAAGTAATGCACAAGCACAGGTATATCTTCTCTCCTTTCTCGTAAAGGGGTTATATGGATGGGTATAACATTTAATCTATAATACAAATCTTCCCTGAATAACCCTTTCTTTATTCTATCTTCAATATTTGTATTTGTGGCAGAAACCACTCTTACATCTACCTGTACAGGTTTTGTACCGCCTAAGGGTGTAAACTCCATTGATTGAAGCACCCTTAATAGCTTAGACTGTAAAGGTAAAGGCATTTCTGAAATCTCATCAAGAAAAAGTGTACCTTTATGGGCAACCTTAAACAGCCCATCCTTACTCTGGACTGCACCTGTAAATGCACCTTTTTTGTATCCAAATAGTTCTGATTCCAGAAGATTTTCAGGGATTGCTGCACAATTTATACTTACAAATGTGCCTTCTCTGTTTGATGAAAAATGAATTGAGCGGGCTACCAATTCTTTACCTGTACCAGATTCTCCTGTAATAAGCACAACGCTGTCCACCCCTGATACCTTTTTTATGAGTTTCTTCAATTCTGAAATATGTGCACTGATGCCTACAATTTGCATATTTTCATTAAGGGTTTTTCTTAACTCTTTATTTTCCTTTTTCAATCTCATCTTTTCTATTGCCGTTGAAAGTCTAATCTTTAACTCCTCAATCCGAAATGGTTTTGTTATATAATCAGCAGCTCCTTCCCTTAGTGCCTGGACAGCAGTCTGGACTGATGCGTATGCAGTGATGAGTATCACGACCATATCAGGATAACTTTCCTTCACCTTTTTTAGCAGGGCAATTCCATCCATATTCTCCATCTTTATATCTGTAATCATAGCGTCAAAAATATTTTCTTGAACAATCTTTAATGCCTCCAGGGGCTTTGTCGTTGAAATTATATCATATCCGCTGTCAATAAGGGCGATACGCATAATCTCCAATATGTTCTTTTCATCATCTACCAGTAAGATTTTATCCTTCATATCCACCCTTTATCCATACGGTAAATTTTGTGCCTTTATCCTCTTCACTTTCTACCTCTATCTTACCTCCATGCATCTGGACAATCTTATGAGATATTGCAAGACCAAAACCAAAGCCATTGGGGTCTGTGCTAAAAAATGGGGAGAATATTTTGTCTATAATCTCTTTTCTTATACCTGCCCCTGTATCGCAAAATTCAATCCCAACCATCTCGGAATTTAACATTGCATTTATTTCAATCTTTCCTTTGCCTTTTATTGATTTTAATGCATTCAATCCAATATTAATGAAGACTTCTTTTATCCTATCGGAATCAGCCGAGATAAAAATATTTTCAGGAATATTGATGTTCAGGGAAATTTCATCTGACCACATAGGATTCATCCTTAAAATCTTTACTGTATCATCAATTATCTTCAAAAGGTGTAATTTTTTTAAGTTGAGAGATTCGTCCTTCGCATAATCAAGTATATTTTTAATCAGGGCATCCAGTCTGTCTACCTCATCAATTATCATATTTGCAAGTTTTTTTGTATCTCTATTTTCCGAAAGAATAAGTTCAGATGCACCTCTAATAGAAGCAAGGGGATTTTTTATCTCATGTGCTACACCTGCTGAAATTTCTCCGAGTGCAGCCATTCTGTCGAGAAGATTAAGCCTTTCTTCCATTTGTTTTTTTTCAGTAATATCTTTCATAAGGCAGATTGCCCCACCTATGGGCGTAGTTTTTGTCCGTACATTAAATGTAATTATACTATAATCCCTTTTATTAAATTTAATCTCCATATCAGGTGTCTTTCTTTTATTAAATGTTTCTTCTATTGCTTTAAGAAGAAAAGATGCATCGGAAAATACCGTTTTATAATCTTTACCCTTTGCAAATTGAGACGAAATCTTGAATATATCAGCGAGTGCAGTGTTCATATATATAATCTTTCCCTGCCTGTCCACAGAGAGCAATCCTATGCCTATACTATTAAGGATGTCATCTGTTGTTAATCTTACCTCTGCAAGTTCCTGAAGCCCCAATTTCAGTTTTTCTGCTGTATATACAGATATAGCAGCAGCAAAGAAAAAGAGCAGTATATAAATAAAATATCCAATAAATTGTTGAGGAGAAAATGCAGGAGATTCAAAAAATATTAAATATGAAGGGATAAATGGATGAAGTTTATTTAAAAAAATTAGTGTTAAAAATAGGGTAGATGACGCAGCAACAGAAAATCCCCCTTTTGCATAAAGGAATGTTGATGCAAATATAATAAATATCAGATAAAATGGGATAAAAGGAGATTCTATGCCCCCGGAAAATAGGATAAGAAATGTGAGAAGCAGTGTATCCATAATTAAGTGTAAAATAAGGAATGTTTTGCCCTTTCTGATTGCGAGGATAAAAAAGATAAAAAGTACTATTGTGAGGCCGGATGCAAGAAAAAGGGGAAGAAGGTGTATCCCTTCTCCCCGAAGAAAATATGCTTCAAGTAAGAAAATACCCGTAAAAAATATAGTGCGGGAAATCTGATACCAGTATAAAAACCTGTTCTTTATTATCCACCCCCGATAAATGCACTGGCGAGCTTAAATATAGGCAAATACATTGCCATTACCATTCCGCCAACAATGACTCCAAGAAATACAATCACAATAGGTTCTATTGCACTCATCAGATTTTCAACTGCCTGGTCGACCTCTGCATCATAAAAATCTGCCACCTTAGCAAGCATTGTTTCAAGACCCCCTGTTTGTTCTCCAATTGTTATCATCTGAATTACCATTGGGGGGAATAGCCCCTTCTCTTTCGCAAGTGGCGCAGCAATGGACTCACCCTGGGCAATGCTTGTTCTTGCCCTCATTATAGCGTTCTCTATTACCTTATTGCCTGATGTTTTTGCGGTAATCTCCAGGGCATCAAGAATATTTACTCCACTGCCCAGCAGGGTTGATAATGTCCTTGAAAATCGTGAAAGCGATTGTTTTAACATTAAATCTCCCATAATAGGAATTTTAAGCGTTATGGCATCCAATCTTAAATGGCCATCTTCTGTCTTATAATAGGCCTTTATGGCAAAAAATAGCCCTATTAATATGCCAGTAATAAGAATGATGTACTTTTTTAAGAGAGCACTTGCCATCATTACAATTCTTGTAGGTAAAGGTAGACTCTGCCCCAATCCTGTATACATCTTTGCAAATGTAGGAATGACAAACAAAAGTAGAATAGCGATTGCCCCAATAGATACAAGAACAATCATTGTAGGATAAATCATTGCACCTTTGATTTTTCTTATAATCTCTGCGGATTTTTCAAGGTATTCTGCCAATTTTTCAAGGATTGTGTCGAGTGCACCTCCCTGCTCACCTGCTGAGACCATATTTACATAGAGCTCAGTGAAAACATTTTTGTGCTTTCTCATAGCATCTGCAAGTGTTGTTCCTCCCTCTACATCGCTTATCACACGCTTTAATACAGACTTAAATGTAGGGGATTGAACCTGCTCTACCTGAATTTCAAGACATTTAATCAGAGGTAAACCAGCACTTATCATTGTTGAGAACTGCCTTGTAAATACAGATATGTCCCTGAGTCCTACGCCCTTTTTTAAAAAAGGCAGCGTGATTTCTTTAGGCTTTGACTTTACAGAAACAGGGACAATTTTCTTTTCTCTGAGAACCTTGTAAACATCTTGAGGGTTCTCAGCGGTTATTTCCCCTGACTGCATATCTCCACTCGCGGTTCTTCCTTTCCATAGAAATTCAGCCATCTTTTACCCCCTTATCTTGGAACAGCTGTTTTTTCTTCAATCATCCTTTCCAATTCTTCACTATTTCTAGTATATGCAAATGCATCTTCTAATGTGATCTGTCTTGACATATATAGATTATATAAAGATTGATTCATTGTTTGCATACCAAATTTCTGTCCTGCCTGAAGATTAGAATACATCTGGTGGATTTTATTATCTCTGATTAGGGCTTTTATGGCCGGTGTAGCAATCATTATTTCAACTGCCAGTACCCTTCCACCTCCAATTTTAGGTATTAACGACTGTGTAACTACACCAAGAAGAACAAATGCAAGTTGAGCCCTGATTTGTGGTTGTTTATTAGATGGGAATACATCAACAATCCTTGTGATTGTTTCAGCGGCTGAGTTTGTGTGAAGTGTGGCAAGGGTTAAATGTCCTGTCTCAGCAATTGTTAAAGTTGCCTCCATTGAATCAATATCTCTCATTTCGCCTATCATTACAACATCAGGGTCCTGCCTCAGAACATATTTTAAGGCAGTAGTGAAAGAATCTGTATCACTTCCCACCTGTCTCTGGTTTACTATTGCCCTTTTATGCTTAAAAAGATACTCTATTGGGTCCTCTACGGTGACAATATGGACATTCCGTTCTGAATCAACCTTGTCAATAATTGCTGCAAGTGTACTGGATTTACCACAACCTGTTGGGCCTGTAACCAATATCAGTCCTTTTGACTTATTTGCCATTTCAGCAACTATTGGTGGTAACCCCAGTTCTCTAAATGAACGAATCTTAAAAGGGATTGTCCTTATTGCCATTGCCACCTGACCCCTTTGATAAAATACATTTCCCCTAAAACGAGATAGTCCCGGGACTCCGAAACTCAAATCCAGCTCGTGCTGCATCTCGAACCTTTTTTTCTGCTCATCATTTAGGAGTGAATATATAAGTTCTTTTAACTTATCAGGCAATAATATATCATAATTCCCTGGTATGAGTTTTCCATCAATCCTGAACATAGGTGGAGCTGCTACCGTTAGATGCAGGTCAGATGCACCTCTTCTTACCATTTCCTCTAATAAATCCCTTATATTCATTATACCTCCTTAAATTTCAGCGGTTACCCTGATAACTTCTTCCACAGTTGTTATGCCCTTTTTTAATTTTATTACGGCGTCGTCTCTCAATGTCCTCATTCCTTCCTCTTTTGCTGCGTTTCTCAAATCGTCGGCTGATGCCCTGTGGAGAATCATATTTCTGATTTTCGGAGTTATAGGCATTACCTCTGTTATAGCCATTCTTCCTTTATAACCTGAATAGCTGCAGGTTGGACACCCTTTTCCTCTATAAAATGTTGTTGTCCCCAATTTTTCAGGGTCCATACCTGCTGATAAAAGAAATTTTGGGTCATATTCAACAGGTTCTTTACAATCCTTACATACTCTCCTTATCAGTCTTTGTGCCTGTATAAGATTCAAGGAGGATGATACAAGAAACGGTTCAACGCCCATATCAATAAGCCTGTTGACAGTGCTTGGGGCATCATTCGTATGAATGGTTGAAAGCACAAGGTGACCTGT
>WFRC01000213.1 GCA_015486685.1 Caldifarciminota bacterium | reverse complement strand
CAATTATTCTTGGCAGACAGATAGGGATGGGAGGATAATATATAAACCTATTAAGTTTTTAGACGATGGGATGGATAGTATAAGATACGATATATTTTCACGGATTAAAAACAGAAATAAGGTAAGTTCAGCAGGGGGAGTAAAGTGAAGGAGGATATATGGCATTAACGGGAAATGATTTATTAGATATTTCATTAGAGATAGCGAGGCGAAATACAGATGTAGCAAGAAAGAGGGAAGCAAGTAAAATATACGATTTTCTTGCAGGAAACCAGATTGAATATATAAAAAAGAATCCTGCCGAGACAACAGAGCATTTCAATAAGAGACCGAAAGTATTTTTCAACCTAACAGAAGCGGTTGCCGAAACCCTTGCACTTCTTTATTCCAGACCTGTAAAAAGGGAATTTATAGATGAAAAAAATGAGCCGATACAGGCAATAGCAGATACATTTCAGGAGGTATGTGAAGATTTTACGGCGGTTATGCAGGATATAGATGAGTTAACGATTTTAGAAGGAGTAATGGGTATAAGACCAATATGGGATGAGGAGGAGAATAAAATTACATTCAGGGTATATACTCCTGATATGATAGATGTATATGAAACCGATGAGGGGCGGGTTGAGGCTGTTGTGATTGAATTTGGAGTATTAACTCCACCCGTGAAGGCATTATCCTCAACGGGAAAAATATTAGTCGCAATTCCCAAATGGGACGAGGAGACCTCAAATACAAATATCATTAAACACATCTGGACGAGGGAGATGTTTTATAAAGTGAAGGATGGTAAAGTTGTGGAGGAGACACCGAATGCTTATGGTGAAATTCCCATTGTCTTTTTCAGAAACCAGAAGCCAATAATGGACTTTTGGAGTTCAAAAATACCGGGAAGACAGATTGTAAATGCGAATGAGACCCTTAATAAAATGATGACGGATTTAATATGGGGTATACTTTTTCAATCACACGGGCAGTTAGCCTTATATGGAGCAAGAAAAGATTTTATTCCCATTTTTGGGCCTGATACATATATCAACCTCCCAGAGAATGCAAAGGCGGAGATTTTAGCACCTAAATTTGAGGTTGAGAAGATATTATTTGCAGTCAATTCAATAATTGATATGGCGTTATTAAGTTTAAGAATTCCGAAGGGTGCAGTAAGAATGGAGGCAACACAAACAAAATCAGGTGTTGCTTTGGTGGCCGAGCAGGCGCCCCTCATTGATTTCCAAAAAAAGAGGGCATTAAGATTTAAGAGTTATGAAAAGAAATTGATACAATTGGCACTCAAAACAGCGGATATTTACGGGCAGAGAAATATCCCTGAAAATTATAAAGTGAGGATAAATTATACAGAGCCGAAAGAACCTTTAAATCAAAATGAAATGAATATGTGGCAATTTAAATTCCTTAATAATATAGCAAGCCCTGTTGATTTTCTAATGGCAAAAGACCCAGATTTGACCCGTGACGAAGCGGAAAAGATTGTAATTCAAAATAAAGCGTGGTTTAAGACAAATACAGTTTCAGGACTATCTACACAAGAGAAGACAACCTTAAAGGCAAAAATAGAAGGTGGTAAATGAAAAAGGGTGAGAGATTAACATATATTTTAAGGCAGATACAGAAAATAGGCAAAAAGACAGATAGGATTTTATTAAGCACAGAGGATAAGGCTGTATTGGATTTAGTAAGTGCAGTCAAGAAAGCGACGAATAGAATACGGGGGATGTTGATTGAGGAATATGGAAAAGGTAGATTTGCAATGAATAATATCTCTGTAATTTTAGCACAGATTGATAGGTTATTTTCAAATCTTATCTTAAATTTAACGGATATAGAAAACGATACATCTTGGGGAATGGTGAATTTCAAGAAGATGGTGGATGTTGCAATGGCGGATATAACAGATTTAATGAAGGTTGTGGGTGCAAGATTACCAAAAGGATTTACAGGGGTAAATTCAGATGTGCTTATATCTGCATTTGATACAACGCGGATGTCAATAATGGGAGCGACGGAGGATGTAAAAAGGGCGGTTTCCAGAGTTATGCAACAGGCGACTTTCTCAAAAATGAAGTGGGGAGATATTGAGAGGGCTTTATTTAATGAAGATATGTTTTTTCAAAATATGAGTGAAGGAAGATTATCACTTATAGCACATTCAGAATTAT
>WFRC01000212.1 GCA_015486685.1 Caldifarciminota bacterium | reverse complement strand
CTCCCTCTATCTCTTTCAGGAAGGTCTTTTGTAATAATTAGTAGATGATGGGTAACCTGTGTTATAATTTCTTTTTCATCCTGAGACACAACCTCAATAAGGCTGTCTATTTTTAATGTGTCTCTATCAATAATTGCCTTTTTCAGAAAAAGTCTATCGCGAGTCCCTTTCTCTACAATAGGTTTCATCATTTGCACAAATTCCTTTCTTTGATGTTCTACAACTTTTCTTTTCAGGAAAAACGGTATCCTTCTTCTAAACTGATACACTGTAAAACTATGTCCGATTAATATTCCAATTATTATTGTAACTATCAGTATAGATACGCCTAAAAATTTATTTCTCGTAAAACCCCCTTTCAATATATGATACATACTTGTAATATCTATTGTTAGAAACTCTGGTAAATATAGTGCCCAAAATAATCCCAAGTATTGCGACTGCAACAGCAGGATAAAGAATAGGGAAATGTTTCATCCTTAAATGTAATTTTAGATCAGGGGCAGTATCTACATCTACGCTCCATTTATCAAGCATATTCCACACAGATTTCAATTTATAGACCTCTTCTCTTATCTCAGGATGCTCCTGCATCCCTTTTTCAAATGCCTCTTTTTCTTCTTCTGATAGGGCATCGGCAATATAAAGCCTAATTCTCATATCCTTTTCCATTCTTCACCTCCTTTTATATACGGCAAAAGTATCTTTTCAAGTTTCCTAACTGCCCTGTAAAGTAATACCCTTACCGTGCCTTCTTTGATGTTTAATATCTCAGAAATCTCTTTATGTGAAAAACCTTCATATTTCTTCATAATTAAAATTATCCTTTCTTTGTAGGGCAATTTCTCCACTGCCTTTTCTATCATTTCTTTTAATTCTTGATTTAATACATTTTGTTCAGGAGATAAAACTATAATTTCAGGGTGAGTATCATCCTGAGGTCTTTTTCTATATCTTTTATTTTTTGCTCTTCCTACAACTGTTTTCACGAGATAACTAAATGCCTTTTTTTCATTCTTGATATGCCTCTGAGCCAATCTCAAAAACGCCGTTTGCAGAATATCTTCCGCATCACTTTTGTTTTGAACAATTCTTACTGTTATATTCATAAGCACCTTCTTATATTTTTCATAAATTTCTTCTATCTCCATCCATATAATATAACAAAGATTTTGCGAAAATGTTACAAAAAAAATGTTGCGAAAAAGATTTTTCTTTGTTATATTTATGTAAACAATAAAAAGGAGGTTTAGTATGATTTACTTAATTCTCTTGGCAGGCTTTGTAAAACCGGGTATGAATCTCAATATCCCTGATTATTTCAACTATTCCCGGCAAGAAGTGAGAGTTAACCACCCATTTGATGTGCAAGCAGTAAAGGAACCGAAAGCAGTCAGGAACGATTTCCTTGTGAATGATGATACCACAGGATACCTTGGCGAAAATAGTTTTTATACCACAGTGGATTCAGCAGGAAATGCATATATTGTATGGCAAGATTTAAGAAATGGAAGCCCTGATGTGTGGCTTATCAAAAAGGATGCCTCAAATAACACGGTTGCAGGTCCTGTATATGTACCTGAGCATTATTTTGAAGGAGATAGGCCTTGCGGCATAGCAACAGATGGAAGGACAAAAATTGGTGTGATATATCATTATTACAATAATAAGTATTATGTCCGATTTTTTGACCTTAACCTGAACCCCATAACAGGTGCAATATCCATCTCAGATACAAACCGTCGTATGTCTGATGTTAGTATATCTATGAATTCATCTGGTAAAACACTGATTTCCTGGTATGATGATAGGGTAGCAAGTTATGATTATGCATATGGACAAATCTTTGATGCATCAAATGCAAAGGTGGATACAAATGTCCGGCTGGATAATGCTACCAATGATATTTGGAGCTCTAATGCAGTAATATCAGACAATGGAGATATATTTGTTGCATGGGAGTGTTATACAAATGCAACAACAGGATACGATATATACTATAGATTACTGGATTCTACCTATG
>WFRC01000211.1 GCA_015486685.1 Caldifarciminota bacterium | reverse complement strand
TCATTATACGGTGGCCAATCATAAGGTTTCTTAAAAAATCCCTTAAAACATTCAAGTTCGTCAATATTTTTTATTACCTTTGCTGGAACTCCGGCAACCACAGTATTAGCAGGAACATCTTTTGTTATAACACTCCCGGCACCTATTAAAGCATTTTCTCCAATTACTACTCCAGGCAGAATAATACTGCCAGCACCTATTTTTGCAAGTTTTTTTACAGTGGCTCCTTTAACGCATTCTTCATATTTTGGGCAGGGAGGATGGGGGTCATCTGTAAAAATAACCCCGGGCCCCATAAACACATTATCGTAAATAGTTGTATATTCCAGAAAACACAATGAATGGATTCTTACATTGTTTCCGATAATATTTTTATGTTCAAGCACAGCGTTTGTTCCTACAACTACATTATTCCCAATCTTATTATTTTCCCTTATACTTGCTCCTTTTCCTGTCTGAAAGTTATTTCCTATTTCTGTTCCGGCATAAATAATAGAAAAGGGCCTTATTGTTGCATTTTCACCAATCCTTAATGGTAATTCGCCAGGGGATTTTTCCCTTGGTGGCATACCCAACACAATAAAATCAAATAGCATCGCTCCTTTACCAATTTCTACATTCGGATATATCTTTTTCAATAAGCCCCCTTACCTGAGAAGATTATATGAACGGTTTCAAACATTATGAGTATATCAAAAATTATAGAAGAAGCCCGAATATATCTTAAGTCCATCTTTATCATATCGTAAAACTGGACTTTTGACCTTCCTCTTATCTGCCATAAACCTGTAATTCCCGGTTTTACCTTTAATCTCTTTTTTTGAATCTCTTTTTTCATATTATATTCATAATAGATGGGAGGTCTGGGACCTACAATAGACATATCCCCCCTTAAAACATTCCAGAGTTGAGGAAGTTCATCAATGCTTGCCTTCCTTAAAATTTTCCCCAGAGGCGTAATCCTTTTATCATGATTTATCTTATATATTCCTCCATTATTCCCATTGCCATTCATATAATCCTCTATATACTTTTTATGGATTGAATGGTCCGAATTATTATACATACTCCTGAATTTCAGAAAAACAAATGGTCTCCCATCTTTTCCTAATCTCAGTTGCCTATAAAAAACCGGTCCCTTTGATGTAATCTTTATCAAAATAGGTATAATGACAAAAAGGGGCGAAAATATAATATACATTATTATCGATACTGTAACATCCATCCATCTTTTCATCATTTCATAATCACTATTCACTCTATCCTCCTATCCCGTTAATTATAACTCCCTTTTTTGATAAGTCAACAAAAATCTTTATGCAATTTTTATGCCAGTATGGAATCCATAATATATACGGTTTTCAAACATCCTTATGTTAAAAAAATGGACAAAATTCCATATTTTTTGACGCATAGCCTTTCTTTGGGGTCAGTTCTTTGGGGTCAGTCTTGTGAATTGTGAATTGTGAAAAGTGAGTTGAAGGTTAAATGAACTATTTAATCTTGTGCAATCCAATTTCTTATTAAAAATCTGTTGAGAGTCTGTTCGAGAATAGGCATTTTTATAGAATTGACATTTGTAAGTCCTTCATTTTCAATGGGCAAAATTTTATTTTTTTTAATTCTCGGACAAACTCTTGACAAAACTAAATAAATTCTTAAATTATATCTATGCCTGCAAATTTACCTCCGTTATATTACGAGAAGGAAAAATTGCTCAGATTCGCGCAGAGTATCCCTGAGAAGATTGAAATCATCCAGGAAATGATTGCTATTATGCCAAAGCACAAAGGAACAGATAGACTGCAAGCAGATTTAAGGGCAAAAATTTCCAGATTAAAAAAAGATTTCAAGAAACAGCCTGCTACACGAAGGACAGATTTTTACCATATACCAAAGGAAGGTGCAGGACAATGTGTTTTTATTGGACCACCAAATGCAGGTAAAACCCACCTGGTAAATGTATTAGCAGATACAAAATATCCTGTTGGCAATTATCCATTTACCACCAAAAAACCTGATGTTGGGATGATGAAATATCAGAATGTTCAGGTTCAAATAGTAGATATGCCTCCTTTATATGATGATTTTCATCCTGGATGGATAATGGGAATTGTCCGAAATGCAGATGTGGTTGCACTTATATTTAATGGATGTTCTGAAAAAAATATTCAGGGTATACCAAAAGTCTTCCAGTATCTTGAAGAAGGGAATATAAAGATTATATCTCCTGGCAGCAATGAAACATCAGATGAATTGTTATTAAAAAAGGGCTTTATCATAATTACGCATATTGATATATGTGAGGAAAAGCATTCTGAATCATTAAAAAAGAAATGGAATATACCTGTCCTCAGTGTCTCTATATATGAACAGGATACAGTCAAAAAATTAAATAAAGAACTTTTTTCATCTCTGGGTGTAATCAGAATTTATACAAAAAGGCCGCATAAAGAAGCAGATTTAACAGAACCTGTTGTATTAAAAGAGGGTAGCACTGTTATGGATGCCGCATATCATATACATAAAGATTTTGCTCACAACCTGAAATTCGCACGCCTCTGGAGAAGAGGAGAAGAGAAAAAAGGTATACATATTAGCAGGAATGAGATATTGAAGGAAGGAGATATAATAGAATTCCATATATAATATGGGCGAAAGAGGATTTGAACCTCTGGCCTCCTGCTTGTAAGGCAGGCGCTCTCACCAGCTGAGCTATCCGCCCATTCAGGTAATAATAATCAAAAAATAGCAAATGTCAAGAGATTATCGGGGTCAGTCATTAAAATTACAAAACTCATTTTTGGCTTTGAGTATCAATGGGTTATAAGAATTGTCAATTGTCAATGCCTGACCCCTTCTTTTTTATCAGTCGGGGTTTTCCGTTGCCGTTTATTTCAACACCCATTTCTTCAAATAGATACCTCTTGATTTTCTGGGTAGTTGTCTTTGGAAATTCTTCTTCCCTTAAAATTACCCTCCTTACCCTTTTAAATTTAGTAATTTCTTTATTGATCCTTTTTACTTCTTCGCTTACAAGTTTATATACAGCGTCTTCATTGGGATTCTCTACACCTTTATCAGTAAAATATTCATCAATGGCGGTGTAATCAGGAAAAATTATCGCTACAACCTCATCCTGTTCTGTCTTTGGATTTTTTTTCATTGTTACCAGAACTTCGGAAATAAGTGGAGATGATAAGAGTCTTTCCTCAATCTCTTCGGGATAGATATTTTTCCCGCCTTTCGTTACCATTACGGATTTTCTCCTGCCTGTAATATGTAAATAGCCCGCATTATCTATATATCCCATATCGCCTGTTAGAAACCATCCATCTTCCGTAAAAACTTTTCTTGTGGCATCTTCATTCTTGTAATATCCCTGCATTACATTATCTCCTTTTGCAATAATCTCACCAATGCCATCTTCCCCGGGATTATAAATCTTTATTTTGATTCCGGGTAAAGCAAAACCTACACTGGTATTTTTTGGTTTATATGGTGGAACTGTGGAAAGCACAGGCGATGTCTCAGAGAGTCCATATCCCTGAATTATTGGAAATCCCCATCGCTCAAGGTATGATGAAATCCACGGTGGTAAAGACGCTCCACCCGAAACCAAAAAACGCATTTTATCAAATCCTATTTCTTCTCTCAAAGATTTGAAGAATATAGATGCACCAGTGCCTTTTCTGAAAAGGTTAAACAGATTTGCAAGCCCCTTTAATACAACAAAAGCACCTTTCTTGCCTATACTTAGATGCGAAATTTCTCTGTTTATTGCCTTTACATATTTTTCTAATATGAGAGGAACAACGAGCATTATCTCCGGTTTTTTCTCTTTCATATCCTCTTTTATATGAGATGATTTTAGCGAAGTAGCAAATATGATTGTGCTCCCTGCGGAAAGTGCCCCAAGAAGTCCTACTGTGCTGGCAAATATATGATGAAGAGGAAGGATGTGATAAAATTTTGTAGATTCCCCGAAATCAATTGTTTGATAGAGTCCATTTACATTGGAACAGAGATTTTTATGGGTTAAAACTACACCCTTAGAGGAACCTGTTGTGCCTGAGGTATAGAGTAATGTAGCAATATCATCTTCCCTGACATCGGCAGGACCACTTTCGGGAATGTGATTTCTTAAAGATGTTAATGTTTCTATAGGAACACATTCTATAAAATTCGGGGAATCATTTCCAACCTGCTTTACATCGTCAAACTTATTTCTGGAGGAGAACGCTACTTTTACCTCAGCGTTTTTAATAATATGATTTATCTCTGAATATGTCATTTTTGCATCAATGGGAACAGCAATTCCCCCTGCCCAGTGTATAGAGAGATATGCAATCCCCCATTCAGGTTTATTACTTGATATTATTCCAACTTTATCACCTTTCTTTATTCCCATTCTTTTCAGATATGTCGCAGTTGCCTTTATATGATGGAGCAGCGTTTTATAATCTATACTTTTCCATCCCGTTTCTTCCCTCACTTCCATAGCAATAATATTCGGGTGGTTTTCTGCACTATCATTTATAAGGTCAAGGGTGGTTTTAATGTTTAACGGTTCCCTAACTGTTTTGAGATGATTTACTTCTTTCATAGAAAAAGGATAAAACTTTTTAAAAAAAAGTCAAGAAAAAAATGCATCTTTTATGGTTGGGAAAAAAACCTTGACTTTCTGGAAAAATTATTTATACTAAATGATATGATTTTATTGTATATTCTTCTTTCATTTCCCTACGGGGAAGTTATCGTTGATTTAGGTGTAAGGGGTGTAACGAGAGCAGATACATCCCTGGTTATTACTGTGTCTGGATTAAAGGTAGGTGATAGATTGACGGAAGATATGGGTAAAAGGGCGTTGAAAAATATATATAATTTAGACCTATTTTCAGATGTCTCCCTTGAAGCGGAGAAATTGGGAGCAGGCATACGGGTTTGGTTTGATGTCGTAGAATATCCATTAATTATATCTATTGATTTTAAGGGAAATAAGAAGGTTAAGAATAAGAGCATTAAGAAATTAATCACGCTTTCGCAGGGGGATGTTGCTTCTGATAAAAAGTTGTTTTCAATAAAAAGGAATATAATCAATCTATATGAAAAGAAGGGATATTTTGGCACAGAGGTAGATATTGAGAAGGATGAAGTAGATGGTGGAATAAATGTAGTATTTACTATTAAAGAAGGAAAGAAACTTATTATAAGAAAGGTATATTTTTATGGGAATGAGCATTTTTCCGATAAGAAACTTACAGGTGTTATAAAAAACAAACCGAAATGGTGGATTATCAGAAAGGGAAGATTTCATGAAGAGAATATATCTGATGATATAGAAAAGATTCAGGAGTTCTATAGAAATCATGGATTTGCTGATGCAAGAGTGGATTCTAACAGGGTAGAAAAAGACGGCAGCAATGTTTTTCTTCATTATTGGGTATCTGAAGGAAATAAATACTATTTTGGGGAGGGGGACTTTTCAGGAAATAAGCATTTCAAAACTTCACTCTTGAATAAAGTATTAAAATGGCATAAAGGGAATGTTTATAATGAAAATAAGGTGAAAAAAACATTGCAATCTTTATATGAATTATATTCAAATGATGGGTATCTTTATGCCCAGATTGTTCCCGATGAGAAGATTCCCAATGATACAATATATATCACATTTAATATTCAAGAAGGGAATCCTGTATATGTACATTTGATAAAGATTAAAGGTAATACAAAGACTTATGATAAAGTGATTAGAAGAGAATTAAGGATATTTCCAGGTGACCTATTTACACGAGATAAGGTGATTGAAAGCCAGCAGCAGGTGTTTAAATTAGGATATTTTGAAGATGTAAATATGAACATAGAAGGAACAGGGGATACTGTAAACCTTGTTTTTAAGGTAAAGGAAAAACAGGTAGGTCAATT
>WFRC01000210.1 GCA_015486685.1 Caldifarciminota bacterium | reverse complement strand
TTTCAAAATCTGCTGTAATAGAAAAACTTCCTCTTCCTGAAATGCTCTATGTCCCTCTTTCTCAACATGCAGGTGCACCGGCAAAACCTGTTGTCAAAAAGGGTGATGAAGTAAAGTCAGGAACATTAATTGGCGAACAGGCGGGATTTATATCTGCAAATATTCATTCACCTGTTTCGGGGAAGGTCTTAAAAATTTTACCATACCCACATTTCCTGGGTAAAAAGAGCCCTGCTGTTCAGATACAGGTAATAGGAGAAGAGCCTGTTGAAGGTTATGGAGAGCATAGAGATTACAGTAATCTATCAAGTAAAGAATTGGTTCAAATTGTAAAGGATGCGGGTATTGTAGGAATGGGAGGGGCTATGTTTCCTACTTATGTAAAGCTCTCCCCCCCTCCTGAAAAAAAGATAGATACGGTAATCATAAATGGTGCTGAATGTGAGCCGTATCTTACTTCTGATTATCGTTTAATGATAGAACGGACAGAAGATATTATAAAAGGAACTGAGATTATTCGGAAAATCCTCAATCCGGAAAAGATATATATAGGAATAGAATCCAATAAAATGGATGCAGCGCAAAGATTTCAGGATTTACTTAAAGACGAAAAAGGTATTGAAGTCATTATACTGAAGACAAAATACCCCCAGGGTTCTGAAAAACATTTGATTAAAGCAATTACAAATAGAGAAGTGCCTTCAGGTGGATTACCCTTTGATGTTGGATGTTATGTTCAAAATGTGGGCACTGCAATAGCAATATATGAAGCAGTAAAGTTTAAGAAACCTTTAACACACAGGGTTGTTACCGTAACAGGAGCAGTAAAAACTCCAAAAAACATATTTGCTCCAATAGGCACTCCTATTAAGAATCTAATAGAATTTTCAGGTGGATATTTAGGAGAACCAGGGAAAATCATATCAGGCGGACCTATGATGGGAATATCTTTATATACCGATGAGATTCCTATTACAAAAGGCACGAGTGGTATCCTTATTCAAAGACAGGATGAGATAATGATAGGTGAAGAATCCCCCTGTATCAGATGCGCACATTGTGTTGATGCCTGTCCTATGGGATTAACACCCAATCTAATGGCTGATTATATAGAAGCAAATAAGATTGATATGGCTGAAAAGATTGGTGTTATGGATTGTATTGAATGTGGAACCTGTGCTTATGTATGCACTTCAAAAAGGCATCTTGTTCAGCACTTCAAATTTGCAAAAAGGGAAATTATGAAACAGAGGAGGAAAAGTGCTTAGCACCTCATCTTCCCCACATATTAGAGAAGATATATCCGTAAAAAAGGTGATGTATTCCGTTGTATTTGCTCTAATGCCCGCATTATTTGGTGCAATCTATTTCTTTGGAATCAGGGCATTTTATCTCACTGCCATATCTGTAATTTCCGCTTTACTTACAGAATATCTATTTGAGGTAATTACACACAGGAAGATAACGATAGATGATGGAAGTGCTATCATCACAGGTATTTTACTCGCATTCAATATCACTCCAAACGCCCCATTCTGGATGCCTGCTGTCGGTTCATTCTTTGCAATACTTATAGCAAAGCAGTTATTTGGAGGATTAGGTTTTAATATATTTAATCCTGCACTTGCAGGCAGGGCATTTCTGATGGCATCCTGGCCCGGAATAATGACAGGAAAATGGCTTGCTCCCATAAGACCGTCAGGAAGCACAATGAGTGGAATAAATTCAACTCTACATCTTGATGTAATTACAAGTGCTACACCATTAAATGTCTTGAAATTACACCATTCTCAAGCCTGGGTGCCTGCTGCATTAAATTCTGGCGAGGTATTAAAACACCTTTTCTTCGGAAATGTTGGTGGATGTATTGGAGAAACATCTGCCTTATTGCTCCTGATTGGTGGATTATTCCTGATTTTCAAAAGATATGCCGATTACAGAATTAGTTTATCTTACATAGGAACAGTCTTTGTATTCTCCTGGATTTTATACCTGTTTGGGATAACAAAGGCAGGACCCCTATTTCATATCCTATCAGGTGGAGTAATGCTTGGAGGTCTATTTATGGCAACAGATATGGTGACCTCGCCTGTAACACCTCTTGGGAGATGGATATTTGGAGCAGGTGGCGGGCTCATTGCAGTTATAATAAGAATATGGGGAGGATATCCTGAAGGCGTTTCATACTCAATACTTTTAATGAATATTCTTACACCATTACTTGATAGAACAACCTTGCCAAGAAGGTTTGGGGAGGTGAAAAAATGAAATCTACATCAGTCTTAACAATTACAGCAGTAATATCTGCTTTCTTACTTGCTTTCGTTTATAAGAATACGGATTTAGTTATCAAAAAGTCAAAAAAAAGCAAACTCCAATCAGCATTAATGGAGGTATTTCCTGGTAAATCATTAAAGTTCCAAAAAGTTATGCCTGATACCCTATATGAGGTATTTAAGGATGGCAAAAAACAGGGTATTGTTTTCATCAATGGCAAAAGAGGGTACAGCAGTGTAATTACTACAATTGTTGGGGTAAACAACAAAGGTAAAATACTGGGATTGCATATATTAAAAGAAGGCTTAAAGGAAACACCTGGATTGGGAATGAGGGTTAGAGAAAAATGGTTTCAGAAACAATTTATTGGAAAGCAAGAAGACCAGCTTATACTAAAAAAGGATAACAAGAAAAAGGGAACACTTGATGCAATAACATCTGCAACCATCTCATCAAGGGCAGTAGTAAATGCAGTAAAAGAAGGAATTGAGAAATATAAAAAATATCTGAAATCCCCGGTGGAAGACACAACGAATAAGGAGATTAAATAAAAATGCAAAGTGCAAAAGCAGTAGCGAGGGATGAGTAGCGAGTATATAGGGAAAAGAGAGGTGAAGAAAAAATTTGGTAATTTGCCTGCGGCGTTATTACACTTCGTTGTATATTACGCTTCGCTGTTATTTAAGGAGAAAGAAAAAAAATATTTTAAAGGGTACGAGGCAAGAGGTAATGGGTGAATGGGTAGATGAGTGAATGGGTAGATGAGTGAATGGGTAGATGAGTAAATGAGTTAAAAAACGAAAATAACGAAAAAAACGAGATGCACGAAACAAACCAAATAGACCAGATAGACTAAATAGACTAGACAGACTAAATAGACTAAATGAACGAGACCGACGAAAATATTTTGAAATTGGGATTGGGGGATTTCCCCTATACCCTCGCTACTTGCTACTATATACTAATTTAATAAGGAGGAATGATGTTTAAGTCTTTTTTTGATGGTATAATAAAAAACAATCCCGTGCTTGTACTCGCAATAGGGCTCTGCCCCACTTTAGCAGTATCTACATCTGCATTCAATGGATTGGGAATGGGCATTGCCGTTATTTTCGTATTAACAATGTCCAACTTCATAATCTCATTATTTCGTAAGATTATCCCATCCAATATGAGAATTCCCATATTTATACTTGTAATATCCACATTTGTTACCATCATTGATTACACAATGCATGCTTATGTTCCTGAACTTTATAAAAATTTAGGTGTATTTGTTCCCCTTATTGTGGTAAATTGTATTATTTTAGGAAGGGCAGAGGCATTTGCTTACAGAAATAGTGTATTGAGTTCTGTTTTAGATGGGCTTGGAAGCGGTATCGGTTTTACACTCGTTATATTCATTATGGGAGCAATAAGAGAAATTTTGGGTTCAGGCACATTTTTTGCCATTCCGGATGGTTTCTCCGGATTTAAGATTTTTGGTGCGGGTTTTACCAAACTGCCTGTAATATTTATGATTCTACCTCCGGGTGGATTTCTTGTAATTGCCTTTCTAATGGCAACATTAAGACACATTCAAGCAAAGGAGGCTTAAATGGGAAATAATCTATTTTTACTATTTTTGGGCGCTTTTCTTGTAAATAATATTATACTTATGCGTTTTCTTGGGTTATGCCCATTTTTTGGCGTTTCCAATAAGATCGATACAGCAATTGGGATGGGTATGGCTGTAATATTTGTAATGACGATTGCATCTGTTATTACCTGGATTATTTTTGAGTATATCCTAATTCCCTTAAATCTTGTATATCTAAGAACAGCCGCCTTTATACTTGTAATTGCTTCACTTGTGCAATTTATTGAACTATTTATGAAAAAGTCTGTTCCTGGACTATACTCAGCACTTGGAATTTATCTCCCACTAATTACTACAAATTGTGCCATACTTGGGGTTGCATTCTTAAACATTGATTATCATCATACAATAATCCAAACAATTGTGTACTCTATTGGTGTATCTTTCGGATTCACCCTTGCGCTTGTCCTAATGGCAGGTTTAAGAGAAAGGATAGAGATTGCACCTGTGCCTGAGGCATTCAAGGGACTGCCTATTGCATTTGTCACAGCAAGTTTAATGGCACTTGCCTTTTTGGGATTTGCAGGTCTACTGGGATTATCAATATAAACAATGCGGAAGTAAAAATGCAGAACGCGGATGTAAAAACCCTCGTGAAGCATAAATTGTAAGCCATAAGTCGTAAATAGTACGAATGTAGGAGGCATTTCCCAACGCCGACTTTCTACCCACTTTCTACCCCGACCCTTGCTTTTTTGCTTTTTTCTCAATAAATAATAATCAATGAATTC
>WFRC01000209.1 GCA_015486685.1 Caldifarciminota bacterium | reverse complement strand
GGACCGAGATAGGTGTATTTGAAAAATTCAAGCCGACCCAGATAAATGGATAAATTTTGCCAGAAATTTAAAGGATATGATAAAAAAAGCCGAAAGGTCCGAAAGGATGGTGATATGATATTTCTATTATTTTTGATAGTCAACTTAAATAGTGCAAAGACACAATTTGCAAAATCTTCACCTGTTATTGATGGAATGTTTGATGGCAACAAAGTTTATAATCAATACATAAGGAATTTTGTAAAAATTAAGCCCACAGATACGGAGATTCCATCAGAGAGTATAAAGGTTTATTCTACCTATGACAATATTAACCTTTACATTTTTTTTAAGGTTTATCAAAAGGGGGAAATTACAAGTTCCACCGTTAGAAGAGACCATAATTTCTCTCTTGATGATTGGGTAGAGGTAGTAATTAGCCCTTTTGGTGAAAGTAAAGAGTCTTATTCTTTTATGGTAAATCCTCGTGGGACTAAGTGGGATGCCCATTTTACAGAAGATGGAGCAGGTGGGGGAAAAGAGTGGGATGGAAGATGGGAATGCAAGACAATGATATATAGAGGGGGATGGAATGCAGAATTTTCTCTACCGTTTCGCCTTTTTAAGTACTCAGATAAAGATACCATATGGAGAATAAATTTTTACAGATACACAAAGAATAAAGACGAACTTGATAGTTGGTCCAATATAGGAATTGAAAATAACAGATACCGAGTTTCAATGTTCGGGTATTTAATAATCCATCCCCCGAGGAAAAAAGTGAGAAATGTGATTATTCCTTATATCTCATATATGACTTCAGATAGAATCCTAAAGGAAGGTATAGATATGAAAACCATACTCTTTTCAAAATTTAGTTTTTCAGGAACATATAAACCCGATTTCTGCCAAGTAGAGCCGGATATGGATAAAATCAATTTATCAAAAGAGGCAGAGATATATCTTCCAGAGAAAAGGCCTTTTTTTCTCGAAGATTTCGGCGCATTCGATATGGATATACCCGTATTTTATACGAGAAGAATAATTGACTTTGATAAAGGGATTAAATTTTCTACACACTTGAAGGGCTTAAAGGCAGTTTCGTTTTACACGAAGTATGATTCACTGCAAGAGAGAATAAAAGGTTTAAGGCTTAAAAAGTATGGAATATTTGGGAATCTGGATGCAGGAGGAATGATTATTGATTATAGAGACAATCTTTCGAACGAAATATCCTATGCTGGTGATACGCGGGTTCGTTTTCTTAAGAATGCAAATCTCCTTTTAAACTATGCATTGATAAGGAACAATAAAGATGAAGGATTACCCGATGCGTTGGAAAGTTGGTTCTCTTATGCTAACAAGCATTTTTATCTCTCTCTGGGATATAAGGATTACCAGAAAGACTTTGCCCCTGTTCTGGGATTTATTACTCGGAATGATATCAAAGGTCCCATAGTAAATATAAGTTATCGCACCTATCTAAGCAAAAACTTAAAAATAAAGATTAAAACACTTTTTAATAAACTTAGGAATCACGAGGATGAAAAGGTGCTTTATGGATGGAGAGGCAATATAGAAGCCACATTAAATAATAGTTATGGGTTTTATTTCTACAATAACAGATTTGGGCACAGATATGGTGAAGATTACTTCCAGAACAATTTTTACGATAGTGGAATATTTTGCGATTTGGGCGACAAGATTTCTTTCACGACAGGATTTGCATCAGGAGATTTCTATGGTGGTAAAATGGAATATCCCTATTTTTCTGTTTTTCTCCATCCTTTAACTAATATTAATTTATCATTCTCCACAGATTACAGCAAAGTAAGGTATGGAGATACAATTGAAAAAGAGTTGATTTCAATTGTTAAGTGTGAATATAAAGTCTCTTCTTTTTTATCTTTCCGTATATTTTACCAGAAACATTCAATCAATACTGAAAAGACAAAAGTATTTAATTCGTTGATAAAGATAAGATTATTGAAATCGTTAAAGGGATACATAGTTTATGACAGGGAGGACAAGAAAGAGAATATTTATATTAAAGCTATATATGAATACAGGATGTGAAATATAAATGGACAGATAGAGATATTGCTTCACATTTTCACATAAGCCTGTGCCCGTTTACATTTATTAGGAGGTGATAAATGTTTTTACACAACATAAGAAATTTTAGTGTTATTATAATGATATTTTTGTTGAATCCATATAATGTTTTAGCCGCTACAAAACCTAAAGGATTATCATCTAAGGTAGTTGAGGCAAAATTTGTATCTTCTCCTCCCAAAATTGATGGCTCCCTGGATGACAAATGCTGGAAGGATGTAAAACCTATCTCCGACTTTATTCAGATTTATCCCAAAAAGGGGGCTTTGCCTACAGAGAAAACAGAAATTTATCTTTTATATGATAATAACAATTTATACATCTCCTTTAGGGTACACTATTCAAACCCAAAGTCTGTGGTATCAACTATAAGGCAAAGGGATGAAGATATTGGAAGGGATGATTGTATAATAATATTTCTTGACCCGTTGTATACCAGAAAGGATTGCTACATTTTGCTTGTTAATCCATTTGGAACCCAGCAAGACGGAATAGCAATAAATAATGGCGGGTCAGTCTCATCTGATTGGGATGGTAGATGGGAGAGTGTTACACAAAACATACAGGATGGATGGACTGGTGAGGTTAAAATACCCTGGTTAACGATTGGTTTTAGTGGTAAGAATAAAAAGATAGGGATTAATTTTATTCGAAAAATACATTCTGAAAAAGAAGTGCTTTCCTGGGTCAACACAGGAAGTAATTCATTTAATGTTTCTAAATTTGGTATATTAAATGGAATACATATTAAATCTCCAAGGTCTTACTTCTTTTTTACCCCCTACATAAATTATGAAAATCAAGATAATAAGAGAAAAATTGCAGAAGGGCTAAATATAGATTATAAAATCACTCCAAATTTATCATTTACCTCTGTTTTCAATCCTGATTATGCCCAGATAGAGGCAGATGTGGACCAGATTGACCTATCCAAGACTGTAATTAGCCTACCAGAAAAAAGGCCATTTTTTACAGAAGGTAGGGAAATTCTTCAAACTCCCATATCACTTGTATATACCAGAAAAATATCAGAGATAGAAGAAGGAGGGAAAGTTTTGTATCGTTCAAATGCATACAAGACCTTCATTTTTGGTACTCATTCAGGAAATGCTAATTATGGATGTATACGATTTCAAAAGAATAATGTTTTCAAATCATCTTCTATAGGTCTTTTGGCAACGGCAACAAAAGAAGGTATTGATGTTAATTACAGTGGGGGAACTGATATGTATATTCAATTTCCTAAAAACATTAATTTCCGATTCCAGATAGCACAAACTTCTGATAAAAATTTCGATATAAAAGACAAAGGTGCCATCTATGCAAGCTTCAAACGCAGGGAAGAGACTAAAGGTATTGGATTTGGTTTTGAATATGCAAATTACCAACCATCGTTTAATCCTGAGATGGGTTTGCTATGGAGGCCAGATTTAAGATATAGATATGGTGATATTTATTATATAATCCCGGTAAACGCTTACAAAATCAGGAATATAAGTACAAAGATTGAATATGGAAAATGTAATGATTACAATAAAAAATTATTGGAAGACGGTTACGAGAGTTCTAATAAAATTTCCTTCAGCAATAACTTAAATATTTCCTTCTCGTATGAGAAGTATACACAATGGTATGAAGAGAAATATTATCATAATAGGTTGATAGATATATCACTTGGGTATTATCCTGGAGGGACACAACATATTTCTTTTGACTACGAATCTGGGGACTACTTTGGTGGTAAAATGGATTATCCGGCATTGTCTTTGGAAATTACCCCTGCTTCATATTTTTCCTTTTCTACCTCTGTAGATTATCAACATATAACTTATTCCAAAAATGAAAGTGAAAAAACACTTATATATGTGCTGAAGGAGAACTGGAATATTACGAAAAAATTAAGTTTTAGGACCTTCTTGCAATGGACAGATGTTTCAAAGGAGTTTCAGACAAATTTTCTTCTTGCATATGACTTCTTTGTTGGTTCTCATATATATCTTGTATGGAATGAAATCAGGGATGTAAGTGAATTTAATTATGAAAACAGAAATTTAAATTTACCCTTGACAAATAGGAAATTTTTCTTAAAATTATGCTATAATTTTAAACTTTAAGGTAGTGAGAAAAGTTTTATGAAAGAATATGAAAAAATAGTAGATGAGTGGAAAAAGCAGTAGCGAGGGATGAGTAGCAGGCATATAGGGAAAAGAGAAAACAGATGAGAGTGTTTACTCATTACATTCGCTCACGCCTTCAGCACTTCGCCTTCGGATCAGAATGACAACGGAGGAGAACCACCCATCCTGTGAGATTGCTTCGTCGCTACGCTCCTCGCAATGACACTGCTC
>WFRC01000208.1 GCA_015486685.1 Caldifarciminota bacterium | reverse complement strand
TTATAAGTCTATGAGAAAAAGATATAACGGAGTTAAAAAACAGAGAGTAGAAACCGTTGAAGCATCAATTGTTAAAGAGCAGTTGACTTTAATGGAAACATACAGAAGTAAGTCTATCCCCAAAAATAAAGGAAATGTTATTGTATATATAGGGGATGTAATCAAATCTCTCCGTTTACTCCCCGACAGTATTGTGGATTGTGTTGTAACATCGCCACCTTACTGGAAGCAAAGGGATTACAAAAATTCTCAGCAGATTGGTCAAGAAGATTCATATCAAGAGTATATAAAGGTTCTTGCCAGTGTTTTCAATGAAATGAAAAGGGTGTTAAAGCCTACGGGGACATTTTTCTTAAATGTGGGATATAAATATCAGAATAAAGAATTATTGCTTATCCCTGAATTGTTAGCCTCTGAACTTCAAAAAAATGGATGGGCGTTGTTAAATAAGATTGTCTGGTATAAACCCAATGCAATACCATCCTCATTAGGTAAGCAATTTTCAAATGTCCCTGTCTATAAAAGAGGGATGAACATTATTAATGGATAATTCTTTTAACTTGATGATAATCAAAATTAAAAATATAAAAGATGTACACAGATATAAGTACAAGTAGAAAGTGAGGAATGAGTTTATTGGATTAATTGAATTAAAAAGAATGCTCTATTATCCGTTCATTCCGTATTAAGTAGAATTTACTTTTCACTTCATACTTCTTACTTATTTGGTAGTGGAAAAAAACTTATTTAACAAGGAGAAATGATGGAATTTGACATAATTATAAAAAATGGCACACTTATTACCCTTGAAGGTGGTATAAAAAGTGGGAAAGATATAAATCTCGGGATTAAAGAAAACTGGGACATTGGAATCAGGAATGGTAAAATTGAGGTCGTTGCCCCTGGGATTAAGGATAGTGCCAGAAAGATTATTTCCGCTAATGGCAAAATAGTGACACCTGGATTCATAGACCCCCATACACATTTGATATTTGCAGGAAACAGGGTTGATGAATTTGGGATGAGATTAAAAGGCGCTTCGTATATGGAAATTAGAGAAAAGGGCGGCGGTATCAAAAAAACTGTACAGAATACAAAAAATGCAAGTTCGGAGGAATTATATCAATCTGCAAAGCAAAGAATAGAAACAATGTTAAAATGGGGTGTTACGACTGTTGAAATAAAATCAGGATATGGGCTTGAACTGGGAACTGAGATGAAAATGTTGAATGTTGTCAAAAAATTAAAAGAAGAGGGATATAATGTAATACCTACTTTTCTTGGCGCCCACGATATACCAGAAGGGTGGAAAAAGGATACTTATATTGAACATATTTTAAGTGTAATGATGCCAGAGATTGCAGGGAAAAAATTGGCTGCATTCTGCGATGTGTTTTGCGAGAAAGATGTATTCAATCCGAATGATGCAATGCGCATACTCCAGAGAGGTAAGGCATACGGATTAATCCCAAAAATTCATGCAGACGAGATTACCTCATCAGGTGGTGCAGAGGTCTCAGGTGAGGTTCAGGCTATAAGTGCAGAACACCTTATATATCCATCAGATAATGGATTAAAGATGATGGCTGAAAATGGTGTAATTGCTGTTTTATTGCCTGGAACATCATTTTTCTTAAATGAATCCATTCCACCCATTGAAAAGTTCAGGAATCATAATATTCCTATTGCTATTGGAAGTGATTTTAATCCAGGGTCATCCCCTATAATTTCTTTGCCCTTAATAATGGGTATTGCAGCAATAAAATACAAACTTTATCCTGAAGAAATCATTGCTGGAGTTACAATAAATGCCGCCTATGCACTAAATATTCAAGATAAAAAAGGCAGTATAGAAACCGGCAAAGATGCGGATTTACTCATCTTGAAATACAAAGATTATAGAGAAATCCTGTACTGGCTTGGTGAAAACCCGGTAGAAAAAGAAATGTTGGGCGGAAGAATCAAGTAAGGGCTCATTTACTTTTACCTTATTTTTCTGTCCATCCTATCTAAAATTAAAAAAATATTATTGACAAATGTAAGATTGGTTATTATATTACGCACAAGCGGGAATAGCTCAGCGGTAGAGCTCTACCTTGCCAAGGTAGATGTCGCGGGTTCAAATCCCGTTTCCCGCTCTTAAAAGTGTATAAATCTCCCCTTATAGATTTCGTTTTTATCCCTTATAAGATGAATGATAAATATACCTTCAGGAAGATTTGATATATCAAGTTTTATCTGCTTTTGCCATTGAATATGTTTTTCAATAACCTTCCTCCCTAAAATATCATAAATCCTTAGTTTTCCATTGCTGATAATTCCAGGGGATGAAATATATAAAATACTAAAACAAGGATTTGGATAGATTTTTAATGGGATTTTTTGTATATACATTTCCGGAATTCCACTAATTATGCCTGCTGATTTTAGAGAAATATCATCAATATACCACCCTTCATACTGGATTGTATCTGCCTCACTGTAAAAGGTAAATTTTATCCTTGTTGAATCTCCGGGATGTATATCAAGATTATATTGATGTAGTTCCCAGTCTGCAGATGGACCATCATATACATCCAGATATTTCCAGGTTGTATCCTTTTGATACTCAACTATACAGAAATCCATTCCTGCCTCCACATTATAAAATGTGCGAATACCGAAAACAGGCATCGGTGGAACAGAAAAATAAGGGGTTATTAAAGAAGACTTAAAATGTGCAGGGTATGTCCAGGTTCCCTCAATTCCGGAATACCATGATTTATCAAAGCTGTAATATCTGTGGTTTGTCAGATGCCAGTAATCATTGGTAATCTCCCATCCTGTTGTATCTGAGCAATCACTTGAAAATAGTGGAAATCCAAAAGGTATAAATAGTGTGTCCTGCTGACATAATACTCTGCCCAAAATAGCATTATTTCCCTGTGCATCTATGCCAAGAGAAAGGCTGATTGAATCTTGAAAAATAAGGGGAGGCACTAAAATTGTATCACTACTCAACATTAGAAATGTATCTATTGGAATAATAGGAACTTTTGTAGTCTCGGAAACAGCCTCGCCAACATTTTCAAAGGTTATATATATATTTCCTGAGCCACCGCCAGGCATATCATCAAATCCATATCTTTTCAGAGCAATTTTGTAGTTATGTATCATTAAAGGGATATTTAATGTATCAATAATATTTG
>WFRC01000207.1 GCA_015486685.1 Caldifarciminota bacterium | reverse complement strand
TCGTATTCGGAAGTCCTAAAAACCTTAATGCTTCAGGTAGGAGTATCATAAAGAGTGCACCCCAGAATGGTCCCTTCAGGTTCCCAGAGCCACCTACAAGAAGTATGGATATCTGAAATATGCTTTCATCAAGCGTAAATGAAGTGGGGTCAATATATGTTACATAGGTTGCGTATAGGACCCCTGGGATGGCTGAAAGTGCGCCAGATATAGTAAATGCAGAGAGTAGATATTTGAACGCAGGTTTCCCCAGCGATTTTGCAGCCCTTTCATCCTCTCTTATACTCTTGAGCGCAAGCCCGTAAGGAGAATGATAAATAACGAAGAATATAAGGAAGGTTATTCCCAGCAAAAAGGAAACGAGAATAAGATATGCCCATAGTGAACTTATTTCCCATCCAAATATAACAGGTCTGGGAATTCCGGGAATGCCATAAGGTCCCCGTGTCAGTGATACCCAGTTGTATAGAACTGCAAAAATTATTATCTGGAACCCAAGTGTTACAAGCACAAACGGGTCACCACGAAATTTTAGTGCAGGAATACCTATAATGTAAGCAATAACTCCGGTAATTATAACGGCAAACAGAAGACCAACAAAGAAAGGAAGATGGAGATGCATTGCAAGGAGTGTATATGCATAAGCACCAATACCATAAAATGCAGCCTGTGAAAGTGTAAGCAATCCTCCAAAGCCAAACACAAGATTTAAGGCATAAGAAAGCATCAAATAGATACCAATCATTATAAGCAAGTGGATAAGATAGTTCATAGAACACCTCTGAGTGTTAGAAAATTGAGAGAAAAAGCGAGGAATAATGGAACGATGGAATAAGGGAATGCTGAAAAGAAGAAGGAATGTTGGGGAGTTAAAACTTGAAGATTATGAAATATTTTATTATTCATTTTTTTCTCCTATATTTGTTCCCATTCACCTTTATTTAATTTCTTCTCTAACGATTTGATTAAGCCAATCAATAGATTCTCTGTTTCATAATGCAATTTATCTAATTCTTCATAAATATCTTTTGTGATGCGAGATGTCTTGATACATTCTACTAAATAAGACCCAAGTTCTCCAAGAGAACCTAAAGCGATATTCAAAAAATTCAGATATTCTTTTAGTGACCGACGGCAGTATCCTTCGGCAATATTTCCATAGACGGATGCAGCAGCAGACCTCATCTGACTAATAAATCTGTAATCATTTTTTTCGAAATTCCCTGTGTATTTATATACCAATACTGACAATTCCATAGATTTTTGCCATACTTTCAATTTACGATATCCACGATTAATATTTTTCCGCTCTCTCATCTCAATCCCCCATTATTCCAGTTTTTTCTTTCCATTTCTCCATTATTCCAATCTTCCTGCCTTTTTATTCCATTATTCCAATTTTCCATTATTCCATCTTTCCATCACTCCACTATTCCAGTCTTTCCATTCCAGTCCTCCATCCCTGTCTTTCTTCTAATATCAAACATCCAACATCCTCTCCATTATTCCACCATTCCAACATTCCTGCTTTTTTATTCCATTATTCCAGTCTTTTTCATCTTTCCTCCATTCTCCCTTTTACACTGAATATCCCCTGAGGTTTCAAGAGCAAAACAGCTATAAGCACCACAAATGTTATTGCATCATTCCACCTTGCAGAAAATTTCCAGATAACAAGACTCTGCAATTCTGCTATAATGAAGGCAGATATAACCCACCCAGAAAAATTATTCATTCCACCAACGAATACAGCAACAGCCCCAATAAGAAATGCAGGAAGGCCAATATGCGGGTCTATGCCCACATCCATCCCTACAAGGATTGAAGAGACAGCAACGAGAAATGAACTCAAAATGAAAACAGTATCTCTTAATCGCCAGAGAGGAAGTCCAAGCACTCTAACAAGAACAGGCTCATCGCCCATTGCCCAGACTGCCTTAAAAAAGCGTGATTTTTTAAGCAATATTAGCCAGATGATAATAACAAAAATACCTGTAAAAAATTGAATAATCTGCATACGGGTAAGAATAATACCAAAAAATGAGAAAGAAGGTTCTATCCCAGGACTCAGAATTTTTACCTCATTACCAAAGATGAGCGCAATTAGATTGACGATAAAGATATAAAGACCGAGCGAGGCAACAAGAACTACACCCGGAGACGAATCTTTTTTATAAAATGGTCTATAAACACATCTTTCAATTAAAAAACCAAGAGCAAGTGCGGTAAGGATACCGATTAGAATCCCTGTGCCTTTACCCCATTTTAAGACAGCATAAGCACCATAAGCAGATGCAGTATAGATAGCACCAAGAGCCAGATGGAATACCTTTGTGCTTCTATAAACAATACCAAATCCAAGGGCAACAAGGGCATATAATGCTCCTGTGACAAGACCGTTTATAAGGAATTGAAGAAGAAGGGTCATTGACCAAATTCCTGAATGATTTCCAGAAGTTTATTTGGGTCTATAGGCTTTTTAATGAAGTATTTTGCACCCAGATTTATCGCCTCTACAGCATAATCAAATTCCCTATAGGCACTTATAACAATCACAGGAAGATTGGGGGTTTGTTCCTTTATCCATTTTAGCAATTCAAGACCATCTTTATTAGATGGGTCATTCTCATCAAGCCTTATATCCACAATCGCTATGTCAATGCTCTCTTCCTGTAAAATTTTCTTTGCCTCTATAAGATTTTTTGCCTTAAAAACATTATATTCATCCTCAAGAAAACCTTCCATTGTATCCAGATATTCCTCAATATCATCAACGATAAGCACCTTCATCTCATCCCTTCTCCTTTTCCGATGTTGGATTTTGGATGTTTGATATTAGATGTTTGATGTTGGATTTTGGATGTTGATCTGTGCCCAGATTCTACACTTTTTATGAAATTATAAATCTTCCTTCCAAGTTCATCGATTGTGACCTCGTGAATTTCAACAGCCAACTTATGACTCAATTGGTAAATCTCCAAATCTTTATATCCTATTCCCATTATCTAACATCCAATATCCAACATCATTTATTCTCTTTCTCCAATATCCAATATCATTCTTTCCTCCAACTTGGAACTGCCTCATCTTCTCTCCTCCGAATGATGGTGATGCCTTGGCTCTGCCTTCAAGAGAGGCCATACTCCTTCAATCTCCTCAAAATCTTTGATGTTTGGAGGAGGATTTTGTATTATTTCCTCAATTTTGGTAGAGAGTGTTTTTTTAAAAGGCAACACCACCCAGAACTCTCCTTCTTTTGGAAAATATTCAGGCACAAACCCTGTAAAAAGAAGGAGGAAGCGAACATTCCCATCAATCTTTTTAGCGGTCCTAAATCCCTCAGGATTTTGTGGGTCTTCAGGATTGAACGCCTCTATTATCCATAGATTAGCATCAAACATTTCACGCCTTATAGACTCTGGATTACCAAGCTCTCCATACAAAATATCCATATATCCCATTACATACTTTAAATATCTTCCAAGTGCACCATTTAATTTTCTGCTGCCTGTGATTACCACAATCCTTTTTCTCATTTCTTGCCCAGATTATCAATTTCATAATCAGGCTCAATCCTTTCTTGTTTCAATATCAACTGATACAACTCTTCTTCTACTGCTTTTAAGAGACTTCTCTTTTCCTCCCTTTCAATAAATGCTTTCTTAAACCCATTTTTTACAATTCTTAAAGTTTCCCATTTAGTCAAGAATTCATCTTTCAAAGTTTTTAACTTTGCCCGCTTCCAGTAAAGTTCAGCAGCTTTTACATATTCTTTTGAGAGGGTACTATTTGACCACGCCATATCATCAGTATTGATTGTTATAGAAATACCTTCTTTAATATAATCATACAATGGGTAATCATCTCTTATGTTTGGATTTGTATATATGTTGCTGTAAGGTGCCATTTCTACACAGATTTGTAGGTCTCTTATTGTATCCTTTAAAAAGGGATGCTGATATAAGGTTAACCCATGCCCAATCCTTTGAGCATGAAGAAGATAAACGGCTTCCCAAACACTTTCAGCAGTATCTTCTTCTCCAGCATGTATGGTAATATGTGAGCAGGTCTTAAATAACGGAGCAAAATCCTCAACAAACTGCGATGGCCTGTTCCCCTTTTCTAATCCTGCAAGGTCAAAACCCACAATCCTGCTGGGATTCCATCTATAACCAAAAGCCGATAATTTATTCGGCTCTAAAGAGTTTCTAACCTCATCAATTTTATCCTTTTTTAGTGCTCTCTCCCTATTTGTTATTGCTGAAGCAATTTCAATAGCAAGTTTTTCAGGAGTTTTGTGCCTTTTCCCCGTAATGATAAAATTCACCCAGATATATTTCCCTTTAGTATATAGATATAAGGTTGTAAGATCTGCGGCATCAAATAAAGACTGAATTGCCTCCTGAGTTGTCAATCCTTCTTCAAGATACCCCTCAGGAGACACTCTAATCTCAAGATATCTGATATTTTGTTCAGCAGCCCTCTGGATTAAATAAGAAACAGTTGCAAAAATATTTTCATAATACTGAAGATGCATAGCGCCAGTGAAGAAAGAACCTCTAAGATATCCTGCAAGTGTTTTTTCGTGATTTTCGGCAGAGAGGAGTCTATGAAGGGCACCATTCCCGGTATTAAAAGATTTTGATTCTGTTATTTTTTGCTTTATTTTCAATGAAGAGGAAAAGATGGTATCAAAGCCGTCAAACACGAAATATACTGCAGTGTAAATTAAAGGACTCAATAAAATATTGACATCAAAGGCGCGAGATAAGGCTATAGAGATAGTAATTCCTACACCTTGTTCTTTTATGAAAGTAGATGCATTGCCTTTTTTTTGAATAAATTCCCTAATAAATTCTTTCTTTATTTCTTCATACTCCGCTGCAAACTTTTTTATTTCTTTATCTACACTATGTATCGCATCTATTACTTTTCGCCCAACTCTTTTTATAACTTCTATCGTTTTTGTTTTATAACTTATTAAAAAACGTGGGGCTAGAGGAGAAGTTGAGATTCCTTTTTCAAGACCATGCATTACTTCTATATAATATTGAGCATATATTGGGTTTTGCTTTAGTTCATTTGGTAAAACCTTTTTTACTTGTTCTTCTAATTTCTTCAGGAGTATTGTTTTTTCCTTTTCTGGAATTTGATAACATGGCAGTTTATTAATACACGCCCCAAACTTTTCTATTAGTTGAGTTATCTCATTACTTTCTTTTTTTCCCTTTAACTCCGGATTATAAAAATACAAGAATTTTCTCGCTAACTCTTCATTCTGTAGAATTTTCTTCAGACTCGAAGGGATTTCTATCTTTTTATTATTTTTATTTCCTAAATTATTAAAATTTAACAAATCATAAGCGATAAG